>JBCDKT010000043.1 GCA_038746285.1 Bacteroidota bacterium | reverse complement strand
GGCGTAGAGGGCGAGAGGGCGAGAGGGCGAGAGGGCGAGAGGGCGAGAGGGCGAGAGGGCGAGAGGGCGAGAGGGCGAGAGGGCGAGAGGGCGAGAGGGCGAATCAAGAAAAGCCACACAAATTACTGAGGCCGTCGTGCCCCACGCCGATGCCCGTCTTCCCTTTCGCCCGTTCCCCCATTCTCCCTCTCGCAAATGAAGATCCGCACCGTCGAGTTCGCCCGGTCCGCCGGGGCGTGGGCGCAGCTCCCGACCGACGGGCGGACGGAACTCGCCTTCGTCGGGCGCTCGAACGTCGGCAAGTCGTCCCTGCTGAACTACCTCATCGGGCGGCGGGCGCTGGCGCGGACGAGCAATACGCCGGGCAAGACGGCGACGCTCAACTTCTACCTCGCCAATGCCAACGAGCACGGTGACGGCGGGTTCTACCTCGTCGACCTCCCGGGCTACGGGTACGCGAAGGTCTCGAAGCAGCAGCGGGCGAAGTGGATGCAGCTCATCGGGCGCTACGTGACCGAGCGCGAAGAACTCGGTCTCGTCTTTCACCTCATCGACAGCCGCCACCCACCGACCCGGCTCGACGAGGAGCTGCTCGGCCTCCTGCGCGGCGGGCCGGTGCCGTACGCCGTGCTGCTGACGAAGGCCGACAAGCTCGGCAAGAATCAGCAGCGGAGCCGTGTGGCGCAGCTCAAAAAGCGCCTCGCCGGGATGGGCCTCGACCTGCCAGTCGTCCTCACGTCGGCCGAGAAGAAACAGGGGGCCGCTGAAGTCTGGCAGTGGGCCGAGTTACTGACGAACGTCGGGTGACGCGTGTCGAGCAAAGTCGGTAGCTTGCGCGGATTCCCGACCCTCGACTTCCCGCCCCGATGCGTGTTCTTGTCACCGACAACCTCGACCCGATCTGCCGGACGCTGCTGGAGGAGGCCGGGATCGAGGCCGCCGTCCACCTCAAGCAGTCGCCCGAAGAGCTAAAGGCGTTCGCGCCCAAAGCCGACGGGTGGATCGTCCGCAGCGGCACCAAGATCACCGCTGACCTGATCGAGGTCGCGCAGCGCCTCCGCGTGATCGGGCGGGCCGGGGTCGGCGTGGACAACATCGACCTCGCGGCGGCGACGCGGCGGGGCATCCTCGTCCTCAACGCGCCCGACGGCAACACGGTCTCGACGGCCGAGCACGCCTGCGCGATGATGCTCGCGCTCGCCCGGCAGATTCCGCAGGCGGCGGCCTCGCTCAAGGGCGGGGCCTGGGAGCGCGCACCCTTTTCCGGTGCCGAACTCGACGGCAAGACGCTCGGGATCGTCGGCGTTGGGAAGATCGGGCGGGCTGTGGCGCGGCGGATGCAGAGCTTCGGGATGCGGACTATCGGCTTCGACCCGGTGCTCTCGCCCGAGGCCGCCGACCGCGTCGGGGTCGAACTCGTGGACCTCGCCGGGCTGTGGGCCGAGAGCGAGGTCATCACCCTCCACGCGCCGCTCAACGATGCGACGCGCCACCTCATAAACGACGAGACCCTGGCCGCGTGCCGCGAGGGCGTCTACGTCGTCAACTGCGCGCGGGGGGGGATCGTGGACGAAGCCGCGCTGCTGCGGGGGCTGGAGAGCGGACAGGTCGGCGGGGCGGCCCTCGACGTCTACAGCCAGGAGCCGCCGCCCGCCGCGCTCGACGACCTCGTCCGGCACCCCCGCGTCGTGGGGACGCCGCACATCGCGGCCTCCACCGACGAGGCGCAGGAGAAGGTCGCCCGGCAGGTCACGCAGCAGGTCATCGAAGCGCTCCACGAGCGCCCGGTCTCGACGCCGGTCAACGCCGGGGCGATCCGCGCCGCCGCCCAGCCCGAGGCCCGCCCGTTCATCGACCTCGCCGACCGGCTCGGGCGGATCGTCGGCCAAATCGCCGAGGGGCAGGTGCGCCGCGTGACCGTGCGCTGCTACGGCGAGACCACGCGGCGCTACGCCGAGGTGCTGACCGTCGCCGCGCTCCGCGGGATCCTCACCCGGTGGAGCGACCAGCCGGTCAACCTCATCAACGCCCCCGCGCTCGCCCGCGAGATGGGTCTCGCGGTCGACGAGCAGCGCCACTCCGAGCCGGCCGACTTCACCCACCTCGTCGAGGTCGCGCTGGAGACCGACGCCGGGACGCGCTCCGTCATGGGCACCGTGCTCGGCGAAGACGACGCGCGGCTCGTCGGGCTCGACCGGTTCCGGTTCGAGGCCAAGCCCGAGGGGCACCTGCTGTTCTACCAGAACGTCGACCGGCCGGGGATGCTCGCCACCGTCGGCGGGCTGCTGGCCCAGGCCGGGATCAACATCGCCTCGCTCGCCCTCGGGCGGGACCGCCCCGGCGAGACGGCGCTGACGGCGATCGGCGTGGACGAGCCCGTGCCGAGGGACGTGGTCCGGCAGGTCGAGGCCATCGAGGGGGTCGAGGACGTGCGCGTGGTCCACGTATGAGCGCAGGTGGGTTGGTTGTATGTCTGGGACGCGGGGAGTAGCTTCGTCGCCTTTGCACACCCACGCCTGCGCCCGTGCCTGCTCGCCTGCTCCTGCTCGTTCTACTCGCCGCTCCGCTCGCGGCCCAACCCGGTCCCAACGCGTGGCACGCGGATTCGCTCGGCCTCTCGGCCTGGACGCGGGACGACGGTTCCGGCCCCGGCTTCGACGGGCTTCCGGTGCGCGACGTGCGCGAGGTAGCGTCGCTCCTGCCGGGCGTCGCCCGCAAGCTGGACGACGGGACGCTGTTCTACCGGTCCTACCTCGGCGTGCCGTTGCTGAGCCGGCGCACGGTCACCGATTTCGCGAATCAGACTGGTCTATTTAATCAGAGCCTGGCGAGCGTCTTCGACCGGGAGCGGGTCGGGCAGGAGCCGACGTTTGTGATCGACGGCGTGCGCGTCGTGGGTGAGCCGGCGGTGCCGTTCGAGGTGGTCGAGCGGATCGAGGTGCTGTCGGGCCACGTTCCGGCGCGCTACGGCGAGGCGGCAGGGGGCCTGATCGCCATCGAGACGCGCGAGGGCGGCGCGCGCTACGGCGGCCGGGTCGAGGGGATCACCTCCGAGGGGCTCGACGCGTTCGGCTACAACCTCGGGTCGTTCGCCGTGCATGGGCCGCTCGCCAACCCTCAGTTCGGGCGCTTCGCGCTCTCGGGCGAGGTGCGCCGCCTGGCCGATGCCACGCCGTTCGGCATCGAGACGTACCGGCTCTCGGACGACGCCTACGCCGACCTCCTCGCGGGCCCGCAGGTCGTGCGCACGGTGAACGCGCAGGGCGAGACCCGGGACGTGCCGTTCCCGTGGCAGGCCGCGCAGCAAGCGGCCGCGAGCGGGCAGCCCTTCACCCAGAGCGACCTTCGCGCCATGCTCGACCTCCCGGCCGGGTTCGAGATCTCCGAGCGCAACGGGCTGATCAACGCGCCGGCCACCTTCACCGAGGACCGGTTCGAACTGGAGCGCGGCAAGGACGATCCGCTCGATGCCTTCGCGCTCGACGGCAGCGCCGTCCTCAACCTGATGCCGGCGCTCCGCTTCCGGCTCGGCGCAACCCTCAGCCGCGACCGGCTCGACCGGACGGCGAATCCCGCGCGGCGCTTCCGCAGCGCGCTCTACAACCGCGACGGGCTCGACCGGGCCGAGCGCGACGCCGGCCGGTTCTACGCCGCCCTGGACTACGCGCCTAGCGACCGGGCATCGTACCAGCTTCAAGTCGAAGGCCAGCGTTCGAGCTTTGTCCAGCACCCGCGCCAGTTCTCGGACCAGGTCGAGGACGCGCTGTTCTACGGCGACATCGACGCGGACGCGAGCGAGATCGCCCAGCGCTACTTCGTCTTCCGCAACCAGCAGTACGAGCCGATCTTCACGCAAGATGGCGCGGCGCGGCCCAGGACCGTCGGCGGCACGTTTGCGCTGCCGGGCGCGCCCACCTCGATCTACCAGAAAGGCGAAGGGGCATCGTTCCGCGTGCACGGCCGGGCGGCGCTCACCCTCGGCGCACACCGGCTCGAAGTCGGGGGCGAAGTCGAGCGGCAGACGCACCGGCAGTTCGTGCTCGCCGGCGGCAGCCTCGCCCGGTTCTTCGCCGACGGCAGCGTGGAGTCCACGGTCGCGGGACTGCCCGAGGACGGCGTGCAGCGCTATGACGAGCTGCCGTTCGAGGCCCTGCGCGGCGTCACCCGCGTGCGCTACGGCTACGACTTTCTCGGGCTGGACGAGACGGACAGCGAAGACGCAGACGGCTACTTCGACCGGACAAACCCCGACGTGGCTCCGTACCGGCCAACCTACGCTGCGGGCTACGTGCAGGACCACGTCACGTTCGGCCGCCTCGCCCTCGACCTCGGCCTGCGGGTCGAAGCCTTCGGCAGCAACGCGACGGTGCTGCGCGATCCCTTCGCGACGGTGCCCGTCGTTCGCGCCTCGGCGCTCGACGCGCGACCGGACGGCATCGGGGGCGACTTCGCCGTCTACTTCGACGATTCCGGCGCCGTCGTCGGCTTCCGCGATCTCGACGGGCGGTTCTACGACGCCGGTGGGGAAGAGGCCTTCGCGTTCACGATCACCGGCGAGCGCTCCGGGCAGGTCGATCTCACCGAGGAGCCCCGCTCCGCCGCGTTCGAGTCGGCTCCGACGCACGTCGCGGTGCAGCCGCGCCTCGGCGTGCGCGCCCGCCTGTCGGAGCAGGCGACGGCGTTCGCTTACTACGGCCGGCTCGCCCGGCGGCCCGCGCCGCAGCTCTACGCGCCCTTCTCGGTCTACGAAGAGGTAACCGGCGGGGACGCGGTCGGCAACGGCGCGCTGCGTCCCGAGACCGTGGACGACATTGGGCTCGGCGCGGAGGGTACGTTTGCCGAGCGAGTGCGGGTGCGCGGGACGGTCTTCTACCGCCGCCATAGCGATCTCATCGAGCAGCAGATCCTTTACGGCGGCTGGCCGGAATACACCACGCCGCGCAACATCGGCTCCGCGACCGTCTACGGCCTCGACCTCGCAGGCGCCCTCGACCGGACACTAGGCGTGTCGCTTCGCGCGAACTACGTGCTCTCGTTCGCCGACGGCACCGGGGCCGGCGCAGCCTCGACGGGTACCGTCGTCTGGCGAGGGCTGTTTCCAGCCACCGACGCCCGCAGCGACTTCGACGTGCGCCACGCGCTCGACCTTGTAGCCGACTACCGGGTGGGGGAAGCGTTCGGTCCTGTCCTCGAAGGCCTCGGATTGGGCGTGGTCCTCTCCGCACAGAGCGGGCTGCCCTACACGGTACTCCAGGCACCGCTCTTCAACCCAGACGACACATTCACAAGCGAGGCAGCAGGAGACGTCAACGCTGAGCGCCGCCCGTGGGTCGCCCAACTCGACCTGCGGCTCGGCAAGGCGTTTCGCATCGGACCCAGCACGGTCGACGCGTTTCTGTGGGCCGAGAACGTGCTGGGCGCGGAGAACGTCGCGGCGGTCTACCGCGCCACCGGCGAGCCGGACGACGACGGGTTTCTCAATACACCGGGAGGCGGTGCCTACCTCGATAGTCAGCCGGACCGGATGGGAGGGGCGTTTAATTACCTTGCTTATGTCGGTGGGCCGGTGAATATTGGCGGCACCCAAAGCACGGGCGGCGTATTTTCCTACGGCCCGCCACGCCGGGTCTGGTTCGGACTGCGCGTGACGCTGTAGGCGCAGGGTACGGCCGCCGCCGGGCAAAAACCGGCGGACCATCCACGCGCAACGCTGCATTTAGGCGGTTTCGTATGCCTCGAAGATGAAGGGCACGTAGAATGCCTTGACATCTTCCGAACCCCCCGCCTATATTCGCCACCGCGTTAAGGAACGATTAACCACCAGTCGAAACCGCCCATCTTGAGGACCCCGCCATCCGCTGTTGTTACGACCCTCCCTACGCTCGCCCCTGCGCCCCACC
The DNA here is from genome assembly GCA_038746285.1 of Bacteroidota bacterium. Lineage (NCBI taxonomy): Bacteria > Pseudomonadati > Bacteroidota > Bacteroidota bacterium. The sequence continues at coordinate 28,217 of JBCDKT010000043.1, read as the reverse complement.
GGCTTCGCGCGCGGTGCCGGCGCGGCGGACTGGTCGAGCCCTGTGGTCGGCGGTGCGCGTCCCTTCGCAGTCACGGACGCCTGTGGCACCCCTCAACGCACGCTCTTAGCTAACGTGGTGCCGACCGCCGCTCCGGCGCAGGCCCACACCAACACCGCATTACCATCTCGGAGGAGGTAGCATATGCTTCGCAACCTGGGTATACTCGTGCTCCTGCTGCTGCTGGGCGCGCCGCTCGCAGCCGTGGCGCAGAACACCGGCAAACTGTCAGGCCGCGTCGTTGACGACCTCGGCGACCCGCTGCCGGGTGCCAACGTCATCATCGGCGGCACGCAGCTTGGTGCCGCCACAGACCTCGACGGCAATTACTTTGTGATCGGCATCCCGGTCGGCCAGTACGACGTCACGGCGTCGTTCGTGGGTTTCCAGTCCAAAACGGTCGAAGGCATCACGATCTCGTCTGGGTACACGACCGAGCAGGACTTCGAGCTCGGCAGTGACATCACGCTCGACGAGATCGTCGTCGAGTACGAGCAGCCGCTCATCCAGCGGGACGCCATCGGCGCGCCGCGCGTGGTCTCGGGCGAGGACATCCAGAACCTCCCGATCCGCGGGGTGCAGGACGTGGCCGCCATCCAGAACGGCGTGGTCAACAACGGCCGCGGCGACGACCTCTTCATCCGCGGCGGTCGTAACCAGGAGGTCGTCTACTTCGTGGACGGCGTCAAGGTGACCGGGGCGTCGCCCGAGGGCATCGGGCCGGCCGTCGGCGTCAACCAGGCCGCCATCCAAGAGCAAGAGATGCTCATCGGGACCATCCCCGCCAAGTACGGTGACGTGCAGAGCGGCGTGATCTCGATCACGACCAAGTCCGGCCGCGAAGACTTCTTCGGCTCCGTCGAGTTCATCACCTCCGAGGTGCTCGACTCCTACGGCTACAACCTCGGCTCGCTCTCCATTGGCGGACCGATCGTGCCGGGCCGGGCTAGCTTCTTCCTCTCCGGGCAGGGCACCTTCGAGCAGGACTTCCGGGTCTACAGCACCGACACCTTCCGCCTCTCGGACGACGACTTCGCCTTCCTCCAGAGCAACCCCCAGGTGCTGCGCCTCGTCAACGGCGCAGGCGACGAGCAGTTCATCCCGTTTGACCCGGCGCTCATCACCGGAGCCGGAATCAACAACGACAGCCTCGCGGTTCTGCTGGGTGGCCAGATTCCGGACGGCTTCGAGATCGCAGGTAACAACTTCCTCATCAACGCGCCCGAGAGCTACCTCGAGGACCGATTCGACTTCGAGCGAGGCGTAGACGCGCCGCAGAACAACTACACGTTCAACGGCAACGTCAACTTCAACATCTCGAGCGCCCTCAGCCTCCGCATCGGCGGCGGATACAACACCAACTGGCGCGAGGAATTCCTGTTCGGCAACTCGCTCTACAACCGCGACCGGTTCTACAATGACGAGCGCGACAACTGGCGCGTCTACGGCACCTTCCGCCAGCGCCTCTCGGACAACGCCTTCTACCAGATTCAGGGCGAGTACCAGGACTTCAAGTACGTCCAGTACCCCGAAGGCTTCTCGCGTGACGTAGAGGACGCCCTGTTCTACGGCGACATCGAGGGCGACTACCACGAGATCGCCCGCAACTACTTCGTCTTCCGAAACGGCCAATACGAGCAGGTCTTCGACCAAGACGGAGGCCCCCGGCCTGCTAGCGTAGGAGGCACCTTCAACCTCCCCGGTGCCCAGCTCACGCAGTTCCAGCAGGCCCACGACCAGCAGATCCGGTTCTCGGGCAGCGCCACGACGCAGCTCGGCGTGCACCAGATCGAGTTTGGCGGCGAGTTCGAGCAGCAGACCCGCCGGTACTTCCGCATCGCGGGCGCCTCGCTCTCGCGGTTCTACAACGACGGGACAATCGAGTCGACCGTGCAGGGGCTTCCCGAAGGCGGCGTCCGGTCCTACGACGAACTGCCCTTCGAGGCCGTGCGCGGTATCACGCCGGAGCGCTACGGGTACGACTTCCTCGGCCTCAACGAGGTCGACGATCAGGATATCAACGGCTACTTCGACCGCACGAACCTGAACATCGCTCCGTACCAGCCGATCTACTACGCCGGCTACGTGCAGGACAAGATCGAGTTCAGGGACCTCGTGATCAACCTCGGCCTCCGGGTCGACGTCTTCGACAACAACACGCAGGTGCTCCTCGACCCGTTTGCGACCACGCCGATCGTTCGCGCCGGGAGTCTGACGGACGTGGACGTGCCCGCTGGCATTGACAGCGACTTCGCGGTCTACTTCAACGACGCAGGAGACATTGTCGGCTACCGAGACCTGGACGGCAATTTCTTCGACACCCAGGGCGTCTCCACTACGTCCGGCGTCATCGCAGGCGATCTCTCAGGCCAGGTCGAGCCCGACACGGACGCTCGGCGCTCGGAGGCCTTCACGGACTACACCCCGCAGGCGACGTTCATGCCCCGCATCGGGGTCAGCTTCCCGGTCACGGACCGGGCGCTCTTCTTCGCCAGCTACAACGTCACCACCCAGCGTCCGACTGAGCGCGCCTTCACGCCGTTCAGCGACTACGAAGAGATCACCGGGCAGGACTCGCGCACGCCCAACTCGGCTCTCGAGCCGGAGCGGACGACGCAGTACGAGCTCGGCTTCCGCCAGCGCGTCGGCGACCGGGCAGCAGTCACGCTCTCCGGGTTCTACCGGACGCAGGAGAACAAAATCTCCAACCGGACCCTCTTCGGTGCCCAGCCGGAGTACGGGACCTTCCTCAACGCCGACTTTACCACGACGAGCGGCGTCGAGCTCGGCTTCGACCTCCGACGGACGAACAACCTGTCGATCAACACGAACTACACCCTCTCGTTCGCGAGCGGGACCGGTTCGGACGCTGCCTCGACCGGGACGGTCGTGTGGCGCGGGCAGTTCTTCCCGAACTTCATCAGCCCGGCCGACTTCGACCAGCGCCACACCGGCAACATCTCGCTCGACTACCGCTTCGGCGACGACGAGGGCCCGATGATCGGCGGGGCTCGCGTCTTCGAGAACTTCGGGATCAACATCCTGGGCTCCTTCGGGAGCGGCCAGCGCTTCACACCGCTCGCCGAGCCGCTCTTCGATGTCAGCCAGTCGTTTACGAGCGAAACGGTGGGCGATGTCAACAGCGAGACGCTGCCTGCCACCTCGCGGATCGACCTTCGGATCGACCGAGGCTTCAATCTCGGCTTCGGAGGGGCTCGTCTGAAGGCGTATCTCTGGATCCAGAACCTGCTCGACTCCGAGAACATCGTCGCTGTCTACCGGGCGACCGGATTGGCAGACCAGGATGGGTTCCTGTTCACACCCGGTGGAGCAACGTACCTCAACAACGCTCCGTTCTCGGACAGCCGCTTCTTCAACTACAGCGCGTATACCGGGGGCCCCGTGAACGTCGGCGGCCAACAATCTTCGGGCGGAGGCTTCTTCTACGGTCCGCCCCGGCGCGTCCGCCTCGGCTTCCTGCTGGACTTCTAGGCCCCTCCGGGGCAGGAGGCGATGCGCGCTTGCTTCCTGCCCCGGACTCTTCTTCCCGAACGACTCTCCCACTCCACCAACTACGGAGATGGCTCGCATGCGACCTTACACGACTTCCTTCCTCCTGCTTCTCGCCCTCCTGCTAGGGTCGGTACCGCAGGCCTACAGCCAGTCCCCAACGCCAGGGTCTTGCCTGAGCGGTCAGGCTGAAAAAGACCTCGACATCAACAACGTGCTCGCCCGCATGTTCAACACGGGCAGCCTGTTCTACGGTGGCTCTACGACCAACGGCCTCGGCTACCTCGTCCCGCAGGCATCGGGCAACCCGCCGATCTTCGCCAGCGGTATCTGGATCGGCGGCATCGTCGACGGCACCGTTGTCGCGGCGGGCTCTCGCTACGATGACTTCGAGTTCTGGCCCGGTCCGCTCAACGACGACGGGACGCTGCCTGACCCGAACGACTGCGCCCAGTTTGACCGTATCTACAAGGTCAGCCAGGCAGACATTCTCAACTTCGACGCCGGAATTGCAGCGGCGGCCGACCTCGCTCAGTGGCCTGCCGAACTCGGCGCTCCGGTTCTCGCTGCCAGGGGGAACGGGTTCGACGATGATGGCGACGGCCTCGTTGATGAGGGCGAAGACGGCGTGAGCAACGACGATGACAACAAAGACGGCATCATCTGCCCCGCCGTGCTCGACGACCCGTGCCTCGAGGACGACACGATTACGCCCGACTTCATCGATGAGCGTAACGAGCTAGAGCGCGCTATCCCCAGCGTCCGCCAGGCTGCCGGCCGCCCCGTCTACGACCTCGCGGGAGGGGACCGCCCCGAGATCATCGGCAACCAGGCTCTCTGGTGGGTGATGAATGACCTGGGCAACACGCACCTCGAAAGCCAGAGCCCGCCCATCGGCGTCGAAGCCCAGGTGCTGGCGTTTTCATTTGCCCGCGCCGACGCGCTCAACGATGTCACGTTCTATCGCTACCGGATTATCAAGAAAACGCCGGGAACGCTGGAGGAAACCTTCTTCTCCATCTTCTCCGACCCGGACTTGGGCGATGCTACGGATGACTTCGTCGGTGTGGACACCACGCTGAGCCTCGGGTTCGTCTACAACGCAGAGGACGTGGACAACGTCTACGGTGTCCCGCCGGCCACAGGGTACGACTTCTTCCAGGGGCCGATCGTGGATGCGGACGGAGACGGAGAGCGAGACGACACGCTCGGCGTCACGCGGTACTCCTACTTCCAGAACATCGGTGCAAATGATCCGAGGTCTGATCCAGCCAACGCAGTTGCCAAGTACAACTTCATGCAGGGTCTATGGGGGGACGGCGTTCCCCTGACCGAGCAAGGTGACGGATACCAGACCGACGGGGAAGTAACGTTGTTCGCATTCCCCGGCAATCCAGTCACGGGCGAGTTCTGGAGTGAGGAGAACCCCGACGGTAATGGGGTACCCAATCCGTCAGGCGACCGGCGCTTCCTCGTCACCACCGGCCCGTTTGACCTCGAGCAGGGCGTTGCCCAGGACATCGTCTTCGGCATCGTCTTCGGACAGGGCGGCGACCGGCTCAGCTCGATCGACGTGATGCGCCAGGCCGACGCGCTCGCCCAGGCGGCCTACGACGCCGACTTCGAACTGGCAGCAGCGCCCCCGCCGCCCACACTCTGCGATACCAACAGCCCGAACGCAGCACTCCAACCCGGCGGCGGTGGCTGTCTTGAGGCCATCGAAGTCTCCGGCGAAGCCGCGCTGGTGTGGGGGTACCCCGAGACCAGCTCGAACTTCCTCGGCAGCTACGAGATCTTCGACCAGCTCATCGCAGCCCTGCCGGACTCGGTAGCCTCGGACAAGACCTACAACTTCGAAGGGTTCAACATCTACCAGTACCCGAACGCCAACTTCGAACAAGGCCAGCGTGCCCAGATCGGCCAGTTTGATGTCATCAACGGCGTGACGCAGGTGATCGACACCGAATTCGACCCAGCCGTTGGCGACCTCGTGCCGTTCGTTGCGCTGGACGCGCAAGACACCGGCATCCGGTACACCTTCGACCTGACGCAACTCGGTCTCGTGAACTACACCGACTACTACTTCGGCATCACGGCCTTCGCATACAACGAGTTCTCCACGCCGAAGATCATCGAGAGCGCGCCGACTAACATCACGGTGCGGCCCTCGAACGTGCAAGCCGGCAACGGTGGCTCGGTGCAGAACGCCGACCTCGGAGACGCCATCGTGGGCACGCGTACCGGCGGTGGAGGGAGCGGCACAATCATCGCCGAAGTCGTAGACCCGACCCTACTCACCGGTGCCACGTACACCGTCGAGTTCTTCTCCTTCGACACGGGAACGACCGGCAACCCTGACTCGCTGGAGACGACGTTCCGCATCCTCCGCGATGGAAGCGTCGCCTTCGACGGCCAGGACGCCTTCGAGGACGGTGCCGTTGTCGTGCGGGCCGGCGAGCAGCGGATCGTCGTTGACGGCATCGAGTTCACGCAGGCCATCGCAGCGTCCATCCCGACGGCCTTTGCGGCCGACGCGGCCGGTGCAGCCTTCACCGGCGATGCCGGCCCCGTGCTGGGTAGCGGGTTTGGCATCGTCGAAGTGGCCAACCCCAACACGGAGGTATGTGCCGAAGGAGCGGAGGCCACAGACATCGGCTGCCGCTTCGAGGACTACCTCGGCGGCAACACGGTTTGGCTGAACCCCAACAGCACTGACGACTACGTCGTGACCAACACGGAAAATAACATCGCCGATCTCGGTTCATTCGTCGGGGCTGCCCTGCCGGACGACTTCGAGATGCGCTTCACTAGCGCGTGCGCGTCTCCCGGAAGCTGCCTGGCGGTCTACGCCTCGGCTGTCCCAGGTGGGAACGACCTGATCACCAGCGTGCCGTTCGAACTCTGGAACGTGCGCAACGTGCAGAACGGGTTCGAGGCCGACGACGTGCGGATGATCCCGATCCTCCGGGCACCGAGCGGCGGAGACCCGGGCCCGGACTGGACGAAGACCGCCTTCGGAGCGTCGCAGGAGGTGACCGTTCGCCGAGCGCTGCCGGACGGCACGATTGAGGATGAGACCCTCCAACTCGATGTCTCGCACCGCGTCCTGTGGACAATGCCGGACCGTCCTGACGGCTACGCGCAGTTCGCCGCCGCCGCCAACGGTTTCGGCGGCGTCGGTGCCACCTACGACCCCGACGACGACGGTGACATGCAGGTAGACCCGGACGCGCCAGGCAGCGACAACGACTGCCGCAGCCAGGGGTACTACATCGACTTCTGCTACAAGGGAGCCAACAACCGCTTCGTCGGTCCCGTCGGCGGCCTCGACGGGGTGATCATCGCCGACCTGGCGGGCGACGGAACGGTCCCGCCTGCCGGGACGACGATTGCTTTCCAGACCTCGCCGAAGCCTGCGCTCTCTGCGGGTGACGAAACGGTCGGCGACGTGATTGTCTTTGAGACGGCTGACCTCGCCTTCGAGACGAACGTAGCGGAAGTAGCTGAAGAGGCGCTGGACCTGATTGGGATCGTGCCGAACCCCTACATGGGACGCTCGGCCTACGAGACGGACAACCTCGACCGCGTCGCGCGCTTCATCAACCTGCCGGACGAAGTGCTCATCCGCATCTACACGGTGTCGGGGACGCTCATTCGCACGCTCCGCAAGGACGGTCCGGCCCGGTCGCTGGACTGGGACCTCAACACCCATAACCAGCTGCCTGTCGCGAGCGGCATGTACCTGATCCACATCGATGCCCCCGGTATCGGAGAGAAGGTGCTCAAGTTCGGCGTCGTCAACCGGCGGAACCGAATCACCATCTTCTAACCTGACCGTGACGCACTCACGTCATCCCAAACCGGAATCCTGATATGAAGACGAACCTCCTCACAGTCAGCGTCTTGGTCGCAACCCTCCTCGGGTTCTGCGCCCCCGACGCCCACGCGCAGGGAGACGACCGATCTGGCACGGCGGCGATGGAAGAACTGCTCGTCCCGATCACGCCACGCACCGTGGCGCTCGGCTCCGCGCTCACCAGCGGCATGGGTACGCTCAGCGGCGTCGAGGCCGTCCAGAGCAACCCGGCCGCGCTCATGACCAACCAGAGCACGAACGCCATGTTCAGCCGGACGGAATACCTGGCCGACATCGGCATCAACTACTTCGGTGTGGCCCAGCGCTTCGGCAACAACAACATCGCGCTGACGCTCACGTCGTGGGACTACGGCGACATCCCGGTGCAGACCGAGACAAACCCGGAGATCGACCCGGCGCTCACGTACACGTCCTCGGTCATCGTGCTCGGGGCCACGGTCGCTCGGCAGTTCACCGACCGCATCGCGGCTGGGATCACCTTCAAGGGCCTCGGCCGGCGGATCGACAACGTGAGCTCGAACGGTATCGCGTTCGACGCAGGCATGACCTACGTCGTCGGCGAGAGCGGCCTCCGCTTCGGGGTCAGCCTGAAGAACTTCGGCCCGCAGATGGAGTTCAGCGGCGACGGCCTCAACACGCCGATCACGCAGAACGGGCCGCAGGGCCAGGGCAACATCGCCGGTGACATCGATGACCTCGGTGCCGAGTTACCCTCGCTCCTGAACTTCGGTGTGGCCTACACGCGCCAGTTCGCGGGTGACCTCACCGCCACCGTCCTCGGCAACTTCCGCTCCAACGCGTACGACCTCGACCAGTACGCCGGAGGCGTCGAGTTGGGATACCAGAACCTGTTCTTCGTCCGCGGAGGGCTCGACCTCACCACCGAGACCGACGTGTCGGCGTTCCAGCCTTGGAACATCGGAGCCGGCCTGAACCTGAATATGATCGGGCGTGGGCTCTCCGTTGACTACGCCTACCGTCCCTCCGATGTGTTCAGCGGCGTCAACGCGTTCTCGGTGAACTTCACGCTCTAGGAGGAGCTTGCCGGACCCACTGTTTTGCCAAACGGGGTGAGCCTTGACGGGCTCACCCCGTTGTTATTTTCCACGCCCCGACCCGCTTCATCGAAACCACGCTGCCCCACCCGGCGATGTTCATCCGAGCACTCTTCTTACTCCTCGCCCTCGCGGCCGTCGGGTGCGGTGGTGCGGACGAGCCACGCCCTGTCGCGGACGTCGAAACCGGCTCCATCTTTCGAAATACAGACGCCGGGTCCTACGTCGGCGACGAGGCGTGCGCTTCCTGCCACGAAGACCTGTACACGAGCTACCAGTCGCACGGGATGGCGCAGTCGCTCTACGCACTCACGCCGGACCGCGCCGTGGAGCGCTACGGCGGGGCAGCGCTCTACCACGAGGCTAGCGGGTTCTACTACAGAGTCTACGAACGCGAGGGCGTGTTCTTCCAGGAGGAGTACCGCCAGGGACCGGGCGGCCGAAAGACGCACCAGCTCGTCCGGCAGATGGACTTCGTCGTCGGTAGCGGGACCGCCGCGCGGACCTACCTCACGAAGCAGGACGACCTCTACTACGAGCTTCCGCTGACGTGGTACACCCAGGCCGACGGGGGGAGGGGCCGCTGGGACTTCAGCCCGGGCTACCGCGAGGCGAACGGTCGGTTCGACCGGACCATTCCGGCGCGCTGCATGGCCTGCCACAACGGAGCCTCTGAGCCGGTGTCTTTCGTCGAAGGCGCGTACGCCTCGATTGCCGACGGCATCGGGTGCGAGCGCTGCCACGGGCCGGGCTCGATCCACGTCGAGGCCCGCCTCGCGGACCCCGAGGCTGCCGACTCCATCGACTACACGATCGTCAACCCAGCGCACCTGAGCCTCGACCTCCGGCTCGACGTGTGCCAGCAGTGCCACCTCAACGGAACCGTCTCTATTCTGCGGGAAGGCAAGGAGGCGTTTGGGTACGTCCCTTCGGAGCCGCTCGCGGCGCACGTCGCCCACTTCGACGTGGGAGGCAGCGCGCCGGGCACGATCAGCGTCATCTCCCACGCCGACCGGATGAAGCAAAGCGCCTGCTTCGTCCAGTCCAGCGCGATGGACTGCGTGACGTGCCACAACCCGCACGAGGGCTTCCGCGACAAAGGGCCGGAGTACTTCAACGCGACGTGCCAGGGCTGCCACGAGCCGGCGACGCTTCAGGCGGGGATGCCCACGCCCGAGCTTCGCGCCCAGCACGCGTCGGAGGCTAACTGCTTCGCCTGCCACATGCCGAAGGTCGAGGCAGACGATGCGCCGCACTCATCGTTTACGGACCACTTCATCCGGGTCGTCCGCGCCGAGGACCGGGTCCAGGTGGCTGCGGAGACGGGCGGCGACATCGAACTAGAGAGCTACTTCCCGGACGACCAGTCCGGTCAGTCCCGTACCGAAGGCGACGTCTACGAGGGGATGGCCTACGTCATCTACGGCCGGCAGAACGGCGAGGTCGCAGCGCTCGACAAGGGCATCGCGACGCTGGAGCGGGCGCTCGCGGCTGCGCCCCACCTCAGCGAGGGGCACTACCTCCTCGGGTTCGCCCGGATGCAGCGTGGCCGGACGCGGCAGGCGATCCCGGCGCTGCAGGAGTCGATCCGGCTCAAGCCGGGCGTGCCGGAGCGCCTCAACGCGCTGGCCCAGGCCTACGAGGCGACGGGCGGCCCGCCGAACGAGATCGAGCGGCTCTACCGCGAGGCCCTCTCGGTGCAGCCGGCGCTCGCCGACGTCCGGCTCAACTACGGGCGCTTCCTGGAGACCCAGGGGCGCGTCGAAGCGGCGGCCCGCGAGTACCGCGAGGCTCTCGGCCACGAGCCGTGGCTGGCCTCGGCCCACTACAACCTCGGCACGGCGCTGCTTCGGCTCGGAAGTGCACCGGGCGAGGCCGTCGAGCATCTCGAAAACGCCATTCACCTGGAGCCGGACTACGTCGACGCCCTCGTCAACCTTGCCATCGTGCGGGCTGGCAGCGGCGACGAGGCCGCAGCAGGCACCCTGTTCCGCCGGGCCGTCGAGGCAGGGCCGAACGACGCGAACGCGCTCAGCAACCTCGGGATGTACCAACTCCAGCGCGGAGCGTTGGCGGAGGCCGCTGGGACGCTGGAACGGGCCTCGGCCGTGGCACCGGACCGGGCTGACGTGGCGGTGAACCTCGCTGTCGCCTACTTCCAGCTTGGCAATGCTAGCGGGGCGCGGCAGTACGCCCAGCAGGCCTTACGCCTCGACCCCGGACAGCCCACGGCCCAGCAGGTGCTGAACGCTTTGCCGTGACCGCTAGGCTGCGACCGGCTCGCGCTCGGCCAGGTGCGCTATGATCTGCCGGGCGTGGACGCGCCCGTTCTCGATGAACCACTCGCTGGTGTTGAGGCCGCCGCAGACGGTGCCGGCGAGGAAGAGGCCGGCGCGGTTCGTCTCCATCGTGTCGGGGTCGTGGACGGGCTTGCGGGCCGGCCCTTCGAAGGCGATGCCGAGGTCCTCCAGGAGGGGGTAGTTGGGACGGTAGCCGGTCAGCGCGAGCGTCCAGTCGCTAGCAATCTCGCGCGCTCCGTCTGGCGTGTCGAGAAGGAGCGAGTCCGGGCGGATGGCCTGAACGGTGGTGTTGAAATAGGCCTTGATGCTGCCGTCCTCGATCCGGTTGACGAGGTTCGGGCGGATCCAGTACTTCACGCTCGGCCCGACCTCCTCGCCGCGGATCACCATCGTCACCTCGGCTCCGTGGCGGAGGCAGTCGAGCGCGGCGAGCGCCGCCGAGTTCTTCGCGCCGACGATGGCGAGCTTCTGGCCGCTGAACGGGTAGGGCTCCTTGTAGTAGTGCGATACGTTGGGCAGGTCCTCGCCCGGCACACCCAGCAGGTTCGGCACGTCGTAGAAGCCGGTCGCGACCACGACGGCGCGGCAGGGGTAGGTTCCCTTGTCGGTCACGACGGTGAAGGCTCCGGCCCCGCCGTCGGCCCGGAGCACGCGCTCGTAGAGCCGGACCTCCAACTCCTCGACTTCGGCCACGCGGCGGTAGTAGTCGAGCGCTTCTTCGCGGAGCGGCTTGTAGCCTCGGGCGATGAGGGGGTAGCCGCCGATCTCGATCAGGTCCGGGGTCGAGAAAAACTCCATCCCCGTCGGGTAGCCGAGAAGCGAGTTCGTGAGCGCGCCCTTGTCGATCACGAGGGCATCGAGGCCGGCGTGCTTTGCTTCGACGGCGCAGGCCAGCCCAATCGGGCCGGCCCCGACGATGACAACGTCGCGCATAGGTTGGGTCGGGTTCGCATCCATGGCGCGTGAAACGGCCGCTCGGCCGGGCTGTTTCGTCTTCACCGAGGCTCCTGCGTGGCGTCCCGCCGTCGCTCCCGGAAGAAGGACTGGAGTAGCGCCGCCGACCGCTCCGCCTCCACGCCCGAGACCACCTCGACCTGGTGGTTCAGGCGCGGGTCCTGCGGGATCGAGTACAGCGTCGAGGCCGCACCGAACTTCTCGTCGAACGCGCCGAAGACGAGCTTCGGCAGCCGGGCCAGGACGAGCGCGCCGGCGCACATCGGGCACGGCTCCAGCGTCACGTAGAGCGTGCACCCGTCGAGGAACTTCGAGCCGAGCGTCTCGCACGCCGCCGAGGTCGCCAGAATCTCCGCGTGCGCTGTCGGGTCGCCCAGGCGTTCGACGGCGTTGCGCCCGCGCCCGACGAGCACGCCGTCCTTCACCACCACCGCGCCGACCGGGACCTCGCCCTCCTCGAACGCCCGCTCGGCCTCGCGGAAGGCCTGCTGCATCCAGCGCCGGTCCGGGTCGAGGAGCGAAATCATTTGGAGCGACGAGTTACGAACGACAAGTTACGAGTAGGGTGCCCGTTCGACACTCGTCACTCGTCGCTCGGCGTTCTCAAAATCGGCATGGTCATGCAGCGAGGGCCGCCGCGGCCGCGCGAGAGTTCGTGCCCGCGGAGCTGGATCGCCACCTTGCCGCCGCTGCCGATGGGGTTGCCGCTGTGGTAGTTCAGGAAATCCTGCGCCTCGACGACGTGGTAGCCGTGGTCGCGGAGCGCGTCGTAGGTGAGGCTGTTGCGCTCGTAGCCGACGACGAGCCCGGGGGCGAGGGCGAACAGGTTGGCCCCGTCGGTCCACTGCTCGCGCTGCTGGTTGACAGGTTCGTCCCCGCCGCAGTGGATGAAGGTGAAGCCGCGCCCGGTGAGCGCTTCGAGCGCGGGCTTGAGGCTGGGCCAGACCTCCATGTTGAACCGGCCCGGCTCGCCGGTCGAGGTCAGGTGCAGCACGTTCTGGCGGGCTTGCTCGATGATGGGTGGGAAGACCACACACTCGCCCGGCGCGGCAAACGTGAACACGGTGTCGAGGTGCATGCAGTAGCGCGCCTTCGGGAGGTTGACCATCAGGACGTGCTCCACCGATGTCCGCTGCATCAGCGCTTCCGTGATCGCGATCACGCCGCCGAGCGAGGTCCGCTCCGACTGGCCGATCAGCACCACCTTGTCGCTCGCCACGAGGAGGTCGCCACCCTCGAAGTAGACGTGCGGCGGCAACTCGATGACGCGGTCCTGCACCTCGGCGAAGCGCGGGTGGTGACGGACGATGACGCGGACGATAATGCTCTCGCGCGCCCGCGCCGGCGTCGCGGCGTGCGAGAGGATGATATGCTCGCCGACGACGGCCGAGAGGTCCCGCGTGAACATCAGGTTCGGGATCGGATTCGTCGTGAGTGGGAGCCCGGACTGGCCCGTGAAGGCGAAGGCGAGGAGGTCGTCCGGCGAGAGCTGCTTCAGCTCGCGCTCGTACGCCTCGAAGTTGCGTTGCGGCTGGCGCTCGGCGAGGAGGGCGATGAACTCATGGCGGGCGTCCTCCCGCTCGAAGGCCTCGCGGAGCAGCGCCGACACCTGGAGCACGGCGTCGTCCGCCCCGACGACCTCGCGGAAGAGGCGGCACATCACCCGGTGCTCCTCCTGCGCCCGCTCGGTGAACAGGATGTCGTCGAAGAGCAGTTCGGCGTGGTTCTTCGGCGAGACGAGCCGCATCTCCTCGCCCGGCGTGTGGACGACCACCTGCCGCAGCGGGGCGATTTCGGACGAGACGAGGACGGGCAGTGGAGCGGTCGTGGGTTGCGTTTCGGCGGTTCGGGAGGCAGTTTCGGGCACGGGCGTAGTCGGCTAGAAAAAAGGCAGCCGCCGGGAGGGGCGACTGCCTGAACATACGATGCGGCGGGACGGGTCAGTAGCGGCGCTTCTGCGCGAGGAGTTCGAAGAACCGCAGGATGGCCGCGACGACCAGCAGGCAGAGGAGGATTTTCAGTCCCAGGCCGAGCAGCACCGTTCCGATGCGGAGCAGGAAGACCAGGAGCGAGAACGCCACCATCAGCACGATGGCGACGAGGATGACCTGGAGGATGCGTTGAATCGTCATCGCGGTGCGTTCAGCGGGCGGGGAGGGCGGTAAAGAGTTCGATGAGGTCGAGCGGGGTTCCCGAGGCGGAGAATCCGCCAACGACCAGTATTCGGGCGTCGCCGACATTTGTTGCAGTGTGTCCCCAGCGCGGCGCAGCCAGGCGCGTATTGTCTGCGAAACGGAAGGACTGCGCGGCTTCGGCCGCGAAAACTTCACCGGATGGCAGGGCTGCTCCGTCGCTAGCCCTCAGCCCGCCGGTGAACAGGACGAGGTTCTCCGAGAGCGCGGGCCCCGCGAGGCGCGCCGCGGCGTGGTCCGCGCGCGGCGTCTGCAGCGGCCCTACGAACCGGGTGTTGATCGTCTCGGGAGCGAACGTCAACTCGAACGGCAGCGGCGTGGCCGGGTCCGACACGTCCGACGCTCCGGCGAACAGGTAGCGCCCGAACCCGTCCGGTCCCACGTCCGCGCGCGGCGTCTGCGTGTGGCCCGACGTGGCGGCGAAGCGGAACCCCTCCGAACGGTTCGGCGCGACGAGGCGCGGGCCGCTGGGTCCGTCCTCGAACACGAGCCGCCGCATGAACGGCGACGGACCGAGACGCGGCGCATCGGCCGTGCCGAGGTTGGCCGTCCCGCCGTAGAGGTAGACCGACACGTCGCCCTCGCCGCTGTCCAGCACGGCGACGGTGTGGCCGCTGCGCTGCACCGGTATGGGCAAGCCGCCGTCGGCTGCCACGAGCGGTACCTCGCTGAATGTGCGCGTGCTGGGGTCGAACAGCTCGGCCGTGGTGACGAAGGCACTCGCGCCTGCCGGGCGCACGACCGCGCTGCCGCCCGTGATCAGGACGCGGCCGTCCGGCAGGAGGGAGGCCGCGTGGCCTGCGCGCGCCGCCAGCATCGGGGTGCGAAGCGAGGTGAAGGCAAGCGTGCTCGGGTCCAGCAAGAGCGCGTCGCTGCGGGCCGGCTCGGCCGCCCCGCCGGCCCCGCCGGTCAGGAGGAGGGTGCCGTCCGCCAGGGCCGTGGTAGCGTGGCCGCCGACCGGACCGGGCAGGCGGGTCTCGGAGGACGCGAACTGAAACGGGAGGAAGACCGCAAAGAGCGTGTCGCCCCCGACAGTCCCGAGGCCGTCGAAGGCCTCGACGGTAATCCGGTTCAGCCCCTGCTCAAGCCGGACCGTGGCGAGGTAGCGGTCGTCGTCGCGGTCGAAGGTCGCCGGCACGCCGTTGACCTCGACGCGGTCGATGCCCGAGGACGGCGACGAGGCCTCGAACGCAAGGGACAGGTCCTGGGCTGCGCGCACTTCTCCGAGGTCCGCGGGGCTGACGAGTTCGACACTTGGTGCCTGCGGCTCGACGAACGGACGCTCGCACCCGAGCAGGAGCGCGGCGAGAGAGAACAGGGCAGTGCGAAGCATGAGTAGGAATCGGTGGCAGGCGGCAGCGTTGAATGGCGGGCTCAGGCGCTGGTTTCAGCCGCGTCGCCATAGGTGACGCGCTCCAGCACGAGGCCGTGGGGCGGCGCTGCGGGCCCGGCCGCTCGCCGGTCCCTCGTCGCTAGCACGCCGGGCAGCGCGTCCGGTGCCCGCTTGCCGTGCCCGATCTCGACGAGCGTCCCGACGACTGCCCGGACCATCCCGTGCAGGAACCGGTCGGCGGCGATCTCGAAGCGCCAGTCGCCGGGGCGCGCCTCCGGCACCCAGCAGGCGCGCTCGACCGTGCAGACGCGGTTGGTGGTCTCGGATCTGGCGAGGCAGAACGCGCCGAAGTGGTGCCGGCCGAGGAGGTGGCCGGCGGCCTCGTTCATCCGCGTCCAGTCGGGCTCCGGGCGGATGATCCAGCGCCGGCTTCGGTCGAGGGCACGCGGGGCGCTCGCGGCGTGGTAGTGGTAGCGCCGCCGCCGCGCGTCGTAGCGGGCGTGGAAGCCGTCGGGGGCCCGCGCCACGCTGAGCACGGCGACGGCCGGGGCGAGCAGCCCGTTGAGCGAGCGCTGGAGCCGGAACGGATCGACCGGCGCGTCCGTGGCAAAGTGGGCGACCTGGCCTCGGGCGTGGACCCCCGCATCCGTCCGCCCCGACCCGACGACGCCGACCGGCACGCGCAGCACCGTCGCCAGGGCACCTTCGAGCGCGGCCTGCACCGACGGGTGATTGGGCTGCACCTGCCACCCGCGAAAGCAGGCTCCGTCGTATTCGATCAGAAGACGGTAGGTTGCCACAGCGAAAAGTGATACATTATAGCTTGGCCGGCGGTAGGTTCGCACCGGTCACCCCCCAGCCTTCTCGCCAGCGGGCCGCCGCGCGCGGCTCCGAAGATATGCACCCACCCCGCGTCTTCCTCACCGGCTTCATGGGCAGCGGCAAGAGCACGTCCGGCCCTCTCCTCGCCGACCGCCTGGGCTACCGCTTCCTCGACCTCGACGACGAAGTGGAGCGTGCGGCGGGCGTCTCGATCTCCGACCTGTTCGCCCGGCGCGGCGAGCCGGTGTTCCGCGCCCTAGAGACGGCGGTACTGTGCGAAGCCGCCACGCAGGAGCACGTCGTCGTGGCGACGGGCGGCGGCGCGCTCGCGACGGAAGCCAACCTCCTCACGGCCGAGACGAGTGGGACGATCGTCTACCTCAAGCTCTCACCGGAGGCGCTCGCTCAGCGTCTCCTCGGGACTGACGGGCGACCTCTCCTGCTCGACGAGGACGGCCGGCCGTTCGCTGAGGCCGTGCTGGTCAACCACATCAACGAGGCCCTCCGCAAGCGCGACCGGTTCTACAGCCAGGCCGACGTCACGATCGAAGCCGAGGCGCTCGGCCCCGAGCAGGTCGCCGAGGCCATCGTGCAGGCGCTGCCCGTCACGGCTTAGCTGAGCCGGAACGACCGGCGGTGGTGGGGGCTCGGGCCGTGGGCCCGGAGCGCCGCGTAGTGCTCGCCGGTGGGGTACCCTTTGTGCCGGGCCCAGCCGTAGGCGGGAAACGCGTCGTGGAGCCGTACCATCAGCCGGTCGCGCGTCACCTTCGCCACCACCGAGGCGGCGGCAATCGAGAGGCTGCGGGCGTCGCCCCTGACGACCGTTGCCTGGGGCCACGGCGCGTCGGGGATCGCCCGGTTGCCGTCGACGAGGAGGCGGTCGGGCTCCAGCGCGAGGTCGAGCACCGCTCGCCGCATCGCTTCCATCGAAGCCCAGAGGATATTCAGCGCGTCGATTTCGCTCGGCGAGCACTGCCCGACTCCGACTGCGAGCGCCTCGGCCTCGATGGCCTCGAACAAGTCAGCGCGGACCTCTGGGGTGAGCTTCTTCGAATCGTCGAGCCGAGGCAGCCGCGCGTCGGGCGCGAGCACGACAGCGGCGGCCACGACCGGACCGGCGAGGCAACCGCGTCCGGCTTCGTCCACGCCCGCAACCCACCGAGCCCCCCTCTGCCAACAGGCGTATTCTAGATCGAAAGAGGGCATGGCGGCTGGCGAGAGGGGATAAGGCTGCGCGTCGGGCGAATCTGCGCTCCGTGAAGGGCGGCTGAAAAGATAGCGAGGCCCGAGAACGATTGTACCGGAAGGGGAAACCAACTATATTGGGGCTCGTTGACGCTCTTGACGCGTGCCCCTCGCTACCGTGTTTTTGGGGCCACGCAAGGCGTTCGGTGCCCACGTAACGGGCCTCAGGGGTCTCGTCGCAGCACACGCACAGTCCGGCCGCCGTCGCTGCGCGACTGCACCATGGCGTGCTTGTTGCTAGGCGAAGGCAGAACCTTCACGCGCTGAAGTGCTCCCCACCCGCAGTGTGTTGTGCGCAGGCCCGCTCCTCCATGCTGGCCGCCCGGAGCCGAGACACGACCGGCGACTGCACACCGCACCGAAGCATCCCCCCAGGCCGGTTACCGCACCGCTGCCCCAGCCTTCAAACCACAGGCTATCGACCGTCGCTCAGTGGATTTCCCGATCCCGGGTCTCTTCAGCAGGGAGAGACCATCCCCTGTGAGCGACCCCCCAACCCCTCAGCACCCACCTGACGCCCGGCGAGGCCGGGTCTCTCCCGTTTAACCCAGTCCCAGATTCATGGCAGAAGAGCAACGCGAGAACCGTTCCGAGCGGAGCGAACGCGGCAACCGAAACAGCAGCAACAACCGCAGCGGGCGAAACCGAGGCGGCAAGGGCGGCCGCAACCGCAACCGGAACCGAGGGCGCGGCAAAGGCAACCGGGAGGAGAACAACCACCCCGGCAAGCCGATCGTCGGGATGCTGGAGATGATCGGGGACAAGAACTTCGGGTTCGTCCGGGGCTTCGAAGCCTCGCTGCCGAAGGGCGACAACGACCCCTTCATGCCGCCGCCGATCATCGAGAAGTACAACCTCCGCGACGGCGTGCTGATCGAGGGTACGATCAAGCCCGGCCGCAAGGGCGCGTGGCAGGTCACCGACCTCGACGAGGTCATGGGCATGACGCCCGACGAGTGGAAGGAACTCGGCACCTACGACGACGGCGTCACGATCTACCCCGACGAGAAGCTCCGCCTCGTCACCGAGCCGACGGACGTGTCGATGCGGGTGATCGACCTCGTCGCGCCGCTCGGCAAGGGGCAGCGGGCGCTGATCGTCGCGCCGCCGCGCACCGGCAAGACGGTGATGCTCAAGAAGCTCGCCCGCGCCCTCGAAGAGAACCACCCCGAGGTCGAACTCGTCGCGCTCCTCGTCGACGAGCGGCCCGAGGAGGTGACCGACTTCAAGCGGACGACGGCCTGCACGGTCTTCGCCTCGTCCAACGACCACGAGGAGGACAACCACGTCCGCGTCGCCACGCTCGCCTACGAATATTCGCGGCGGCTCGTGGAGCAGGGCAAGGACGTCGTCGTGCTGCTCGACTCGCTGACGCGGCTCGGGCGGACGTTCAACCTCTGGGGCGGCAACTCCGGCCGCACGATGTCCGGCGGCCTCGACGCCCGGGCGCTCGTCATGCCGCGCAAGATCTTCGGCGCGGCGCGCAACATCGAGCACGGCGGCTCGCTCACCATCATCGCCACCGCGCTCGTCGAGACCGGGAGCCGGATGGACGACGTGATCTTCGAGGAGTTCAAGGGCACCGGCAACGCCGAGATCGTCCTCGACCGCGAGCTGGCCGACAAGCGGATTTTCCCGGCGATCAACCTCCGCAAGAGCGGGACCCGGAACGAGGAGCGCCTCCTCGGCGACATGGTGAAGTACCACCACATGCTGATGCGCGCGCTCAACTCGCGCCACCCGGTTGAGGCGATGCAGGCGCTGATCCGCCACGTCCAGCAGAGCCCGGACAACATCCACTTGTTGAACGAACTCATCCCGGCGGAGATGTAGTAGGGGTTTGATTAATCAAACCCCTACGGCGGCATCGGCTGCGGCCGGTGCCTCCTTTTTCGTGGCGGGCGGGCCGTATGTTCGGCGGACACCAAACGCCGCCGCCGTGCTCCGACTCGTCGCTCTGCTCACGCTCCTCGCCGCCGCGGCTCACGCGCAGCCCCGCGCCTCCGACCCGTCGTCTTCCGGCGGCGCGCTGATCCCGGAGCAGGCGGCTTTCGACGTGCATTTCTATTCCCTCCGGCTCGACATTAGGCCGGAGCTGCGCGAGATCGGCGGTTTCGTCACAGTGCACGCCGAGATCGTGCTCCCCACGAGCACCGTCGTGCTCGACCTCGATACGACGTTCGTAGTCTCGCAAATCATGGAGAGGGGAGGAGCGCTACCGTTCGAGCGGCATGGCGGGCGGCTGTGGATCGACCTCGGGCGGACGCGGCAGCCGGGGGAAAAGTTGAAGATCGGCGTGAACTATGCCGGACCGCCTCGCGTGGCGCCGAACCCGCCGTGGCAGGGTGGCTTTACGTGGGTGGACCGGGGCGACGGGACGTGGTGGGTCGGTGTTTCATGCCAGGGGGAGGGGGCCGACGTGTGGTGGCCGGTGAAAGACCATCCTTCTGACGAGCCGGACTCGCTGCGGATTCACGTGAGAGTGCCCGCCAGTCACACTGCGGTGTCGAGTGGGCAACTGCAATACCAGCACGACAATCCCGACGGCAGCCGCAGCTTCGAGTGGTTCGTCTCGACGCCGATCAACAACTACGGCCTCTCGCTCTACGTCGCTCCGTACGAGACCCTCACCCACCCGTATACGAGCACGGCGGGCGATGACCTGCCGATCACGTTCTACGCGCTCCCGGAGGATGCGGACAAAGCGCGCCGGCTGCTGCCTCAGATCGCCGACCAGCTCCGATTCATGGAGGAGACCTTCGGGCCGTACCCGTTCCGGGCGGACAAGTACGCCGTCGCGCAGGCACCCTACCTCGGGATGGAGCACCAGACGGCGATTGCCTACGGCGACACGTTCACCGACAACGATTTCGGGTTCGACTGGCTGCACCTGCACGAACTCGCCCACGAGTGGTGGGGCAACCTCGTCACCGTTCCCGACTGGCGGCACTTCTGGGTCCACGAGGGGACCGCGATGTACGTCGAAGCGCTCTACGCCGAACGCCTCGGCGGGACGGACGCCTACCGGCGCTACCTCCTCTCGAAGCGCGGGCGCATCCTGAACCGGCAGCCCGTCGTCCCCGCGGCGAACGTGGACACCCAAGAGGCCTACTTCGGCCGGCGCGGCAAGCAGATTACCGACGCTGATGTCTACTTCAAGGGCATGTGGTTCCTCCACACCCTCCGCTGGGCCGTGGACGACGACGTGGCCTTCGTGCGCGCCCTTCGCCGGATGGCGTATCCCGACCCCGCGATGGAATCGGTCACCGACGGCTCGCACACCCGCTTTGCCACGACCGACGACTTCCGACGCACCCTCGAAAAGGAAACCGGAGACGACCTCGGCGACCTGTTCCGGCTCTACCTCGACCAGCCGCACCTGCCGCGCCTCGCGGCGGAGCGCGGCGACGACACGCTGATGCTCCGGTGGGAGACGCCCGAGGGCTACCCGCTCACGCTGCCCGTCGAGGTGTCGGTGGACGGCGAGCTACGCCGCGTGCGGATGCGGGGCGGTCAAGGTGAGATTACTGTGCCGCCCGGGTCCGAGGTCGTGATCGACCCGAACGACCGGGTGCTGAAAGCAGAGTAGGGGGGCAGCACGGCATGCCCTGGCGATAGCCGGCTCCGGGTCGTAAACTCCCGTGTTTCCTCACCCAACCCGCCGACCTATGCCGTCCTTCCTCCGCCCGCTGCTGCTCTGCCTCGCCGTCGTCGCCGTCGGGGTTGCCCTTGCGCTCTACGCCCCCGAACCGGCGCCCACCTCGGAAGCGCCCGACGCGTACGCTGTGTCCGGGGCCTACGAAGCCCTCGTGCTGTGGAACGATAAGCGGGCCTATCCCAACGAGACCATTCCGTCCACGGGGTTTGCCGAGGCCGTCGCGGCGCGGCGCAGCCTCGAAGCCGCCTCGCGCGGCGGCGGCGAGCCGTGGGAGGCCATCGGTCCCCAGAACATCGGTGGGCGTTCGCTCGCCATCGTCCTCAACCCCGAGCGGCCGGAGACGGTCTGGGTCGGGTCTGCCGGTGGCGGGCTGTGGCGGTCCTACGACGCCGGGCTCAACAGCTCGTGGGAGCGCATCTCGACCGGCTTCGGCGTGACGGCCGCCTCGGCGATCGCCCTCGCCCCGGACGACACGAGTACGGTCTACCTCGGCACGGGCGAGGTCTACCGCTACCGCGAGTCCTTCGGCGGCGTCGTCTACCGGCCGACGCGCGGCAGCTACGGCATGGGCATCCTCAAGAGCACCGACGCGGGCGCGACCTGGACCAAGAGCCTCGACTGGAGCCGCAACCAGGAGCGCGGCGTCCAGATGATCCGCATCGACCCCACCGACGCCGCCACCGTCTGGGCCGCGACGACCGAGGGCATCCTCGTCAGCCGCGACGCGGGCGCGACGTGGGACACCTCGCTGGACGTCGTGATGGGCACCGACATCTCGATTAACGCCGAGGACCCGGACGATATCCTCGCCGCTTGCGGCAACCAGGAGTCCGAGGGCTACGGCCTCTACCGGACCACCGACGGCGGCGCGACGTGGGCGCAGGTCACCGACGGCGTGCCGCCGAGCTACATCGGCAAGGTGCTCCTGAGCCGCCACCCGACCGACCAGGACACGGTCTACGCCAGCGTCGGCAACGGCATCTTCACGAGCGGCTCAGAGACGTTCCTGATCCGCACGGTCGACGGCGGGGATGCCTGGACGACGGTCTCGACGAACAACTACGCCGCCTTCCAGGGCTGGTTTGCCCACTACGTCGGCGTCAACCCGAACCGGCCGGACGAGCTCTACCTCGGCGGTGTGCCTCTGTTCTTCTCTTCCAACGGCGGCTTCAACCAGGTCGAGCTGAATGATCCGCACCCGGACCACCACGCCGTCGCCTTCCACCCGACCGACCCTGACATCGTCTACTTCGCCCACGACGGCGGCGTGGCGCGGACGACGAACGGCGGCAGCACGATCGTCGACATCAGCCAGGGGTATCAGACGACGCAGTTCTACAACGGCACCTCGGTCGATCCCGGCAACGCCGACTTCGCCATCGGCGGGTTGCAGGACAACAACACCGTCCGCTACACCGGTAGCCCGAACTGGGACCGCATCCTCGGCGGCGACGGCTCGTGGAGCGCCATCGACCCCTTCGACCCCAACATCGTCTACGCGTCGTTCCAGAACCTCGGCATGGCCCGGTCCAGCGACGGGGGGGACGACTTCGACTTCATCATCCCGCCGGACGCAGGCAACACGGCGTTCATCGCGCCCTACGCCCTCGCGCCGACCGATCCGAGCCGGCTCTATGCCGGGCGCAGCATCGTCTACCGTTCGGAGAACCGGGGCAACTCGTGGACCGCCACGAACGGCGGCAGCAACATCGACCCGAACGCCAACCCGACGCTTGCGATGGCCGTCTCGCCTCTCGACGAGGACGTGGTCTACGTCTCGACGGCCCCGATCCTCCGTGCGCCGGTAGACAATCCAGGGCCGCCCCGGATGTTCGTCACGCGTAACGCGGGGAGCAGTTGGACCGACATCACGACGGGCTTGCCGGACCGCTTCGTGACCGACATCGCCATCGACCCCAGTGACGACCAGGTGGCCTGGGTGACGCTGGGCGGATTCGGGACGGGGCACGTCTACAAGACCGAGGACGCCGGTCAGACGTGGACCGACGTGAGCGGCACGCTCCCCGACGCACCCGCCGAGGCCGTTGCCTTCGACCCGCTCCGGCCTGGGACGGTCTACATCGGCAACGACGTGGGCGTCTTCGAGACGAACGACGCGGGAACGACGTGGAACGCCTTCACCGCCGGGCTGCCCGAAGCCGTCTTGGTGATGGACCTCGTCTACTCCGCCGCCGACCGAACACTCCAGGTGGCGACGCACGGCAACGGGATGTACCGCCGCGCGCTCCCGCCCGCTGTGGCCTCGGAGCCGACGGTGGGGCCGCAGGACTTCCGCCTGCTGGCGGTGGCCCCCAATCCGTTCCGCGCCAGCACGACGCTGGCCTACGAACTCGACCGCTCCGCCGAGGTCCGCCTCGAAGTGTTCGACGCTGCCGGCCGGCGCGTGGCGCTCCTCGACCAGGGCAGCAAGGAGAGCGGCGCGCACCGCGTCCGGTTCGACGCTGCCGAACTCGCTGCCGGGGTCTACGTCGCCCGCCTCACGGCGGGAGGCCGGACCGCCTCGCGCTCGCTCACCCTCGTCCGCTAGCGCCGCTGATGGTCCGCCTCCTCGTCTTCGACATGGACGGGACGCTCGTCGAGACCGGGCCCCTCAAGGCGGAACCGTACGCCTGCGCGGCACACGAGCGCTACGCCTCCATCCTGGCGGCCGTGTCCTGCGTCGCCCTCACCACAGACCTCACGCGGTTGCGGGTCCGCGAGGCCGTGGAGTGGGGGAGATCGCCCCGGGCCGAGCCGTGGAAGAGCCGGCGGCGCTGCCCGAGGCTGCGCGGGCGGTACTCGACGCGCGGAGCAGCGAGGGGCGCGGGGAACTGCACGGGAAAGACACAAAACAGTAAAACGCGCCTCCGCCCCCACGCTTAGCTAAAGCCTAGCCTATATTGAACGAAACTGAACGACAAAGGCCCGAGACGTTCGCCCTGCGGGCCACCGACTTCTCCCTTCCCCTGACCCCCTGCCGCTATGTGTACTGTTCGTGCTTCCTGTTTCCGGCTGCGTCCGTTGCTCGCGGCGCTGCTCCTGCTGCTGACGGCGAGCCCGCTCGCGCTCGCACAGCAGGCCGCCCTGTGGACTGACGTGTCCGAGGCTGCCATCCGCGCCGCCGAGCGCAACATCGTGCCCGACGCCTACCGGACGGTCGCGCTGGACCGGACTGCGCTGGCTGACATGCTGGCCGAGGCCCCGCTCGAAGCGCGCCCCGGCGACGTGAGCGGCGGCATCCTGTTCGAGTTTCCGATGCCCGACGGCAGCACGGAGACGTTCCGCGTCGTCGAGGCCCCCGTCATGGCGTCAGCCTTGCAGGCACGCTACCCGCAGATCCGGTCCTACCTCGGCCAGGGCATCGACACGCCTGCGGCGATGCTCCGCTTCAGCGTGACGCCGCTCGGGTTCAACGCGCTCGTGCTGCGCCCCGGCGGCTCGGTCTACATCGACCCCTACCAGCGCGGCGACATCGACCACTACGTCTCGTACTACCGCCGCGACAACGCGCCCGACGTGGAGCGCGTGCGCGCCGCGTTCATGAATGAGATCGTCGAGCACGACGACGAAGAGGAAGACGAGCCGCTCCGAGGCGGCGACATGTTCCAGCACGGCGAGACGTTCCGCACCTACCGCATCGCCATTGCCGCCACCGGTGAGTACACGGCGCGCGTCAGCCAGCTCAACGATGTGCCAACGAGCGTGGAGGCCGGCCTCGCGGCCCAGGTGGTCGCGATGACCCGCGTCAACGGGCTCTACGAGCGCGAGATCGCCGTGCGCATGGAGATCATCCCCGAGAACGAGGACATCATCTACACCAACGGCGCCACCGACCCCTACTCGAACAACAACTCGTTCGCGCTGCTGGATGAGAACCAGGCCAACCTTACTGCTGTCATCGGAGCGGAGAACTACGACATCGGGCACGTCTTCTCGACGGGCGGTGGCGGCGTGGCCAGCCTCGGCTCAGTGTGCGTGGAGTCCCAAAAGGCGCGGGGCGTCACGGGCCTCCCGACGCCCATCGGAGACCCGTTCTACGTCGACTTCGTCGCGCACGAGATCGGGCATCAGTTCCGTGGTAACCACACGTTCAATGGCCTCAACGGGAACTGCTCCGGCGGCAACCGGAACGGCTCGACGGCCTATGAGCCCGGCAGCGGCTCGACCATTATGGCCTACGCCGGCATCTGCGGGGTCGACAACATCCAGATCAACAGTGACGACTACTTCCACGTCGTGTCGCTGATCGAGATGACGAACTTCATCACGACGGGGGCGGGCAGTACCTGTGCCGCCGAAGAGCCGAGCGCCAACGAGCCGCCGGTCGTGATGCCGGAGGGCGAGGGCCTCGCCATCCCGATCAACGTCCCGTTCGTGCTCACCGGCTCGGCGACCGACGACATGCCGGAGTCGCTGACCTACAACTGGGAAGAGTACGACCTCGGCCCGGCCAGCGCGCCGCCCGGCCGCTCCGGCTGGAACGAAAGCGTGCCGTTCTTCCGGTCGCTTCCGTCTACGGAGGAACCCGTTCGGTACTTCCCCGCTGGACTCGACCGTGTGCTCTCTGGAAGCCAGGTGGTCGGGTCGCGCCTGCCGCTCCAGGCATCCTCCAACGGGCAGCGCCTCCGCTTCCGCCTCACGGCGCGCGACAACGCCGCCGGCTCGGGCGGCATCGCCAGCATGCAGATCGAGATGCGGGCCTACGACACGGGTGCCGAGGAAGACTTCGAGGTCACGTTCGCCAACGAGGACGACCTCGTCTTCCCTGCGGGCCCGACCGAGATCACCTGGAACGTCGGCGGCACGGACGAGGGTGACGTGGACACCGACCAGGTGGACGTCCTCTACTCCGCCGACGGCGGCGAGACCTTTGATTTCCTCGTGACCACCGACAACGATGGCTCCGAGGTCGTCTCGATCCCGGTGGGTGACACGGACGAGGCGCGGATCATGATCATGGGGACGGGCAACGTCTTCTTCGACGTGAACGACGAGGAGTTCGAAGTTCGCGGCGTGGTCAGCACGGAGGCGCAGCCCGAGGCGGCCTACGCGCTCAGCACGGTCTACCCGAACCCCGTCGGCGCGGCGCGCGCCACGCTTAACCTGGCCGTGGACCGGAGCCAGAACGTCCAGGTCGCGGTCTACGACCTGCTCGGCCGCCAGGTGCTGCAGCTCCACGACGGACCGCTGGCGGCGGGCCGGAGCCAGCAGTTCTCGCTCGATGCCAGATCGCTGGCCGACGGGGTCTACCTCGTCCGGGTGGTCGGCGAGACGTTCAGCGATGTCCGCGAGCTGACCGTGGTGCGGTAGCAGGCGAACAGCACTGGAACGACGTAGCGAGCGGGAGGGGTGTCGGCCTCTCCCGCTCGCCTTTTGGGGTGGTGAAGAGGACGTGGAGCGGGAAACGTTCGTTCCGGGGTCGGGTTGCAGGGGCCGGTACACACGCGTTCAGACTACGGCAAACATGGAACGGCTCAGGTGCAAGGCGTGCGGGAGCTTCGGCATGGTTCCCCTGGAAGTAGACGAAGCAGAGCCAGCTGAGGAGCACCTCCTCGGCGGCGAGCAGGAGTCGCGCTTCTTCACCTGCCATGTGTGCGGGGACAACTGGCTCTCGGTCAAGAAGGTCGAGACGGAGGGGACGTGCGAGATCACGTTCGTCCACCAGATGGGGATGCAGCCTACCCTCAAGCGCATCGCCAGCATGACCACCTCGATCGTGCTGAAAGAGGACACGGTGGACGAGTGGAACTACTACCTCGGCGACGACCGGGTGGACGAGCGCGCGTGGCGCGAGCAGCTAGACCGGCGGCGCGGCGTGCTGCGCGCCATCTGCACGAACTGAGGCCAGCGCCAGAGGGCGTGTAGGCCGGGTAGAGAGCCGGGTAAGGCACGTCCGGGTAAGGCAGAGGCGCATGGCAAATGCGCCAAAGGTTGCGGGTGAGGTAACAGGCGATTAATCGCTGGACGCGGAGACTGGCGTACCTTTCGGTCTCCCTTCAGCAACCCCTACACACCAACCTGTCGCACTATGCGTATCTCCTTGCTTCTCGCAGCGTTCGCTCTCGTTGCCTTCCCGGCGGCGGCGCAGACCGACTACGAAACCATCGCCGACGAGGCGTCCCTCATAGACGGGGTCCTCGCCGACGTGGACATCTCCTGCATGGCCCAGCTTCCGTCGGGCGACTTCGTCTTCTACAACTTCCCCACCGGCGACCTCGTTACGCACGACCCGGACGCGGCCCCCGGCAGCCGGACGGCGATTCTCCGCTCGAGCGCCCAGCTCAACGCCGATCTGAACAGCGAGGCCGACGGCTGCTTCGCGATCACCGTCGACGGTGCGGGCAACGTCTACGCCGCGATCCAAGATTCGTCGGACGTGGACCAGGTCTACAAGACCGACGGCCTCACCGGCAGCGTCCTGGCAGCGGCCGATGGCCTTACCGGCATCGCGGTCACGGGCAGCACGGTCTACCTCGCCCGGGTCGCTTTCTTCGGCGCTCCCGAGGACGGCTTCTACTCGGTCAACACGACCGGTACGGGCCAGACGCCGGCGGTCGTCCTCACCGACAGTGGCCTCGACCTCATCGACCTCGCTGTCGGCTCCGACGGCAGCCTCTACGCTTCCTCTTCGGAGTTCGGCAGCTCCGGCGGTGGTCTCCAGAACGTCGTCGTGAAGGTCACGGACCCGGCCGGCACGCCCTCGCTGAGCGTTGTCTACGACCCGTTCGCCGATGGCGTCTTCACAAACGGAACCGACGGCGGCCTCGAAGACCTCGAACTGGCAGCAGGCACGGACCGGCTCTACCTCTTCAACAACAGCTTCGCCGCCGACAACGGCGAGCAGTGGGGGACGGCCCTCTCCGACGGCACCGGCGGCGAGCAGTTCGCCGACGAGGCCGCGCTCCTGGCCGACCCGGACACCGACCTGACCGAGTTCACCCCGCCTGGTGGTCGCAGCATGGTACTGAACGGAGACGAGATCTTCGTCGCCAGCCGCACGGCCTTCGGCGGGCAGGACCAGATCGTGAAACTCACCGGCTTCCCGCCGGTCAGCGTCGGCGACAACTTCGAGATCGACGCGAACCCGGAGACGCAGACCGTCACCGCCCCCGGCACGGCCAACTTCACCTACACCGTGACCAACAACACCGCCTCGGCACAGTCCGGCGTGGTCTTCTACCAGGCCTTCCTCGGCTCCAACCCGGTCAGCCCGGTCGTCCAGGTACAGTCCG
>JBCDKT010000042.1 GCA_038746285.1 Bacteroidota bacterium | reverse complement strand
TGTTGCCTCACTCTCATGTCATGCCCGCGCAGGCGGGCATCCATCAGGCGGCGGCGCTTCACACAGGGGGGTGCATGGGTCCCCGCCTGCGCGGGGACGACCTCGTATAGGTGAGACACTATCCTGAAGAACTGGTATTAGATATACTTGTCGCCCCGCACGACCTCGGCGTCCTGGACGTAGACGATCACGGCGTAGTGCTCGAAGTACTTCTCGGCGACGTGCGCCACGAGGGCCTTCGCCACGTCCTCGCTCACGAGCGTCTCGATCTTCGTGTCCGAGCCCTCCCACTCGCTGACGCGGACGCCCCGCGAGCCCTCGCCCTGCGCCTTCGTCAGCGTGTAGCCCTTCGCGCCCAGCTCCTCCAGCGCGCGCAGCAGGTGGTCCTTCAAGATGCGCTCGGTGACGATCGTGACGAGCTTCAGCGTGACGGTGTGCATGGCGGGAAACCGTTGAGGGTCAGCAGCAGAACCACTGGGCAAACGTAAAATAGAGCGGGATGCCGAGCGTGACGTTGAACGGGAACGTGATGCCCAGCGAGGCGGTGAGGTAGAACGTCGGGTTGGCCTCCGGCAGGGCGATGCGGACGGCGGCGGGGGCCGCGATGTAGGACGCGCTCGAGACCATCGCGCCGAGCACCGCGCTGCCGCCCACCGAGAGCCCGACGAGGCTGCCGAGCCACACCGCGAGCAGCCCGTGGAGGATCGGGACGAGGATGCCGAAGCCGACCAGGAAGACGCCGACCTCGCGGAGGTCTTTCAGCCGCCGCGCCGCGACGATCCCCATCTCCAGCAGGAAGAGCGTGAGCGCCCCCTGGAAGCCCGCCGCGAAGAACGGCGCCACCGGCTCGAACCCAGCCGGCCCGACGGCCCACCCGATCAGCACGCCCCCGACGAGCAGGACCACGCTGCGCCCGGCGAGCACCTCGTGCAGCGCCTCCTTCCACGACCCCGCGCGCTTGGCCCGCGTGAAGGCGATCATCAGCGCCACGACGATCGCCGGCACTTCGAGGATCGCCACGAGCGTCGGCATGAACCCCTCGGGCACCTGCCCCGTCATCGAGCCGAAGGTGATCGCGACGATGAAGGTCACCGCTGAGACCGAGCCGTAGTGGGCGGCGATCGCCGCGGCGTTCTCGCGGTCGAACCGGCCGAGCTTGCGGAGGACGTTGTAGGCGGTGATCGGCGTGAGGATGCCGAGGCCGAGCGTGAGCAGAGCCGGGCCGACGAACTCGCTGAGTGGGGTCTTGCTCAGCTCGACGCCGCCCTTGAGTCCAATCGCGAGCAGGAGGTAGATCGAGAGCGAGCTGTAGAGCCCCTCCGGCAGCCGGAGGTCGCTCCGCACCAGCGAGGCGAAGACGCCCAGGACGAAGGCCAGGATGATCGGCGAGAGGAGGTTGGCGGCGAGCGCGCCGATACTTTCCATGGCCTTGCGGGGCGGCGAGATGGGCGGACCGGCGAAGATACAGCGGGTGCCGCAATGCCCCGCGCTCCCGAGACGCCTCAGCCGGCGAGCAGCTTGAAGGCGTGGTCCCGAGACTGCGTCCGCATCGCGTGCGTGATCCAGATGATGGCGAGGGCGTCGAGGTGGCGCGACATCTCGATCCCGCCGAGGTCGACGCCCTCCCAGCCGAAGGCACTGAGCACCTCAGCGGCCGTCTTCTTCGCGTGCTCGTCGTTGCCGGCGATGAACATCGTCGGCGGGCCGCCGGGGAGGTCGGGGTCCACCATCAGGCCGGCCCCGACCGTGTTGAAGCACTTGACGACGTGCGCCTCGGGAAGCCACGCCTGCACGCGCTCGCCGGAGGAGTCTTCGCCCGAGACCGCGAGGCGGAGCGAGCCCTCGGAGAAATCGAGCGGGTTGGTGGCGTCGAGGACCGTCTTGCCGGCGAAGTGGTCGGGGCCGGCGAGGCGGACCGCGTTCTCCGTCCCGTCCCACGCGGTAGCCAGCACGAGGACGTGCCCGAAGGCCGCCGCGCCGTCGAACGCCGCGACGCTCGCGCCGGTGTCCGACGCCCACTGCCGAAGCTCGTTGCGGTCGGGAGAGCGGGTGCCCAGGTGGACGTCGTGGCCGCGTGCGGCGAAGCCCGCGCCGAGGGTGCGGCCCACCTCGCCGGAGCCGAGAATGCCGATGTTCATAGCGGTAGGGGTTGGGTGAGAAAAGCGGTGAGGTTGGGAGAGCGTACCACGCCAGGCCGTAGCTTCGGGTCGTCGCTCCGGGCTGCGAAGACGGCGGACACGCCGGAGGGACGGCTCTATATTGCCCGCCTGAACCTAAGCTACCCCCGGCATATGCGACGTTCCGCTGCGCACCTACTCATCCTGCTGGCACTCGCAGGAACGGCGGCGGCTGCCCAGCCCGACCTCTACGCTTCGGCCGAGGAAGAGCACATGCTGGAGCAGTGGCAGGAGCAGCGCACCCTGCCCGTCTCGCTCGTGCGCGCGATGCTCCTGGCCGAAGGCGTCTCCAGCCCCGAGGTCCTCGCCGCTCACGAAGCCGTAGTGGAGGACGTGCTCGCCGGCATCGACCAGCACGTCCGGGACCGGCACGCCGCCGGGAAGAAAGCCAAGACCATCTTCAAGCGCCTGCACCGGGACGTGCTGAAGCGGTACGACGAGGACGCTCAACTCGCCGACCTCGCCGACGGAGGGCGCTTCAACTGCGTCACCGGGACCGCGCTGTTCTACCTCGCCGCGCAGCGCCACGGGGTGCCGGTCGCGCTCCACGCCACCCCGGTCCACGTCTACGCCGTCGCCGACCCGGCAGGCGAGGCGCTCCGCATCGAAATCACCGACCCCAAGAAGGGCTTCGATTTCGACGACGAACGGGAGGACGTGATCGACCACCTGCTCGCCTACAAGATGATCACCCCGGAGGAGCTGGCGCTCGAAGGCGAAGACGCGGTCTACCGGACCTTCATGGGGGACGAGTGGACGATTCAGCCGGAGGACCTCGTCGGCATCGTCTACAACAACGAGGCCGCACTCAGCATAGCAGCGGAGCAGTACGAGGCGGCGGTCGGGGCCTACGAGAAGGCGCTGCGCATCGAGCCCGACCGGGAGGAGTACCGCCGGGCGTACGCAGGAGCGCTCGCGATACTGGCGTACGATCGCAGCGAGGACCCCGAAGAGGTCATTCCCACCCTGCACCGGGCGCTGGCGGCGCGTGGCGGGGACACGCTGTTCGCCGAAGCCGCACTGCCCGTCGTGCGAGGCATGGCGATCCAACTCGTGGTGAAGCAGCGGTTCGAGGCGGCCGTCGAGACCGTGCGCCTCGCCCGGACGCACATGCCGCAGGAGCTGGAGGACGTAGACGGACTGGCGCGTCTCGAAGCGGGCGTGCACCACGACTGGTCCACGTCGATGATGCGGCGCGGGGACTACGAAGCGGTATGGGAGAAGGGCGGCAGGGCATACGCCCTGGTGCCGGACGAGCCCCTGTTCCACGAGAACTACGTGTTCGCCTCCTGCCGCTACGCGGCGCACCTCGGCGACCAGGGAGACGCGGAGGCAGGCATCGAAATCGTCGAGGCGCTGACGGAGCACGTCGAGGCCTACCCGATCATCGGGGAAGCCTACGCGAGGCTCGTCTTGCACCGCGTCGCCTCGGGCCCGGACGCGCTGAACAAGTCCGATCCCGAAGCGGCGAAAGCGCTCGTCCGGCACGCGCTGGAGGTCGTCCCGGACCGGTCCGAGCTGCGGTCGGCGATGGCCTGGATATACCATGAAGAGGCGATGGCTGAAATCCGCGCCGACGATTACGAGGCCGCCGCAGCCCTAGTCGAAGAAGGGCTGCGCTACGCCCCCGACGACCAGATGCTGCGCGAAGACCTCGACCTCATCCGGGAGACATACTGACGGTAGCGCGTGCCGGCTGTGCCGCCTCGCGCCTACCTGAGCGCAGCCGCTGGATCACCCTCACCCTGTCGGGGCCAGAGTGGGCTGCGCCCAGGCAGGACGGGAGGGAGCAGCGTCCTTAAGGGAGGGCGATTGGAAACGATAACCGGGGGGTCATGTCCCTGGTCGATTACTCCCGCTTCCACATCGCCTTCATCGTCGCCGCAGGCGTTGCGGGGATAGGCGTGAACCTGGCGCTCGGCAGCCAGATGGCCTACGTCGACCTCGCGGTCTTCTTCGCCCTCTACGCCTTCATCGTGCTGGTGGGCATCGCCGTGGCCTTCATCCCCGCGCTCCGGAGGCGGTCTGGGCAGGCAATCATTGCGCTGACCTACGTCACCACGAACCTCGACCTCACCTTCTCGCTCGGCGTAGGGATTCCTGGCGAACTGCTCTGGGCGATGCTCGTGCCAACCGTCGGGGCCATCATCGTAGGGATGCTTTCACAAAGCTGGTGGGGTGTGGTCCCGTACGCTGCGCTTGTGTGCGCCGTGATCGGCTGGGCATCGCTCTCCGGGTCGCTTGCTGCGGAAGACGGCGTCATCGTCGTAACCGTGATGGCGGTCGTCGCGCTCGCCGTCACCGCCACGACAGCAATCCGCCTGCATACCGAGCGCGTCCTGAAGCGACTCAACCGCGACTACGCCGCTGCCCGAGAGCAGGCCGAGGCCGCCGCCCGCCTCAAGTCGGAGTTCCTGGCAACGATGAGTCACGAGATCCGAACGCCGATGAACGGCATTATCGGCATGGCCGACCTCCTCGCCGACACGTCCCTCACGGACGAGCAGCAGGAGTCGGTGGACATCATTCAGACGAGCGGCGGGGCCCTACTCAGCATCATTAACGATGTGCTCGACCTGTCGAAGATCGAGGCCGGCGGAATCACGGTCGAGTCGGTCCCGTTCCAGCCGGCGAACCTGGCCCGGCAGGCGCTCGGCGTGGTGCGTGTCCAGGCGAAAGAGCGCGGTCTGGAGCTTCGCCTCGACGTGGCACCCGGCCTGCCGCCGGCGGCGCTGGGCGATCCGGCAAAGGTGCGCCAGGTGCTCCTCAACCTGCTCTCGAACGCCGTCAAGTTCACCCACGAGGGGAGCGTCACGCTGCGCGTCGGGCGCGACGGCGACCATGTGCAGTTCCAGGTCGCCGACACCGGAATCGGGATGACCGAGGAAGAGCTCGGCGTCGTCTTCGAGAGCTTTACCCAGGCCGATGCCTCGACAACGCGGGAGTACGGCGGCACCGGGCTCGGCCTGACGATCTCGCAGCGCTTGGCCGTTCTGATGGGGGGTACGCTGACGGCGGCGAGCGAGCCGGGCCGTGGCTCGACGTTCACGTTCCGCGTCGACGCCCCTGCCGCCGACACGCCGCAGGACGCGCCGGCCGCCGCACTGGGTGATGCACAGCCGCAGGACCGTCCGGGCGACGCCCTCCGCGTGCTCGTGGCCGAGGACAACGCCGTCAACCAGACCGTCATCCGGCGCCTGCTGGACCGCCTCGGCATCCAGCCCGACGTGGTCGGCGACGGCGCGCAGGCGCTCAGCGCGCTCCTCGATGCTGCTGAGTCGCAGGCTCCGTACGACCTCGTGCTGATGGACATCCAGATGCCGGTCCTCGACGGGCTGGCCGCCACGCGCCGCATCCGCACGGACCTGGCCCCCGACGTGCAGCCGACGATCCTTGCGCTGACGGCGAACGCCATGGAGGGCGACCGCGAAGACTGCCTGGAGGCCGGGGCCGACGGCTACCTCACCAAGCCGGTCCGCCGCGAAGAGCTGGCCGAGCAGATCGCCCAGGTCCGCCCGCTCGGCGCGTCCGCGCAGGCCCTGGCCGGATAGGACGGGACGGCGCTGAGGCGTAGCTTCCCGCCTCGCCTTGCCCCGCGCCGCATGATCCTCGCCGACCTCGACACGCCGTGCCTGCTCGTGGAGCAGCGCCGCCTCAGCGCCAACCTCCGCCGGATGCAGGCGCGGGCCGAGGCGCAGGGCGTCGCGCTCCGGCCCCACCTCAAGACCCACAAGTCGGTCGCCCTTGCGCGGCGGCAGGTCGAGGGCGGGGCGCGCGGCGTGACCGTCGCGAAGCCCGGCGAGGCCGAGGTCTTCGCCGAAGCCGGGTTCGACGACATCCGGCTCGCGTACTGCGTCTTCGGCACCGCCAAGTGGGCGCGGCTGCACCGGCTGATGGCGCGCGGCGTCCGGGTCTCGTTCTGCCTCGACACGGTCGAGGGCTCGCGGGCGGCGTCCGCGTTTTTCGCCGAGCGCGGGGCCGAGGCCGAGGTGCTGACCGAGGTCGACACGGGGCACGGGCGCTGCGGCGTTGCGTGGGACAACCCCGACGCGCCGGACCTCGCCCGCGCCGTCCGCGACCTGCCCGGACTGAGGCTCGCCGGCCTCCTCACGCACGGCGGGCAGGGGTATGTCGGCCCGGCCGAGGGCGAGACCAAGCACGCCGCGCTCGTCCGCACGATGACCGAGGAGCGCGACCGCCTCCTCGCCCTCGCCGTGCGCCTCCACGAGGCCGGCCTCCTCGACCCCGATGCCGAGCTGTCCGTCGGCTCGACCCCGACGATGAGCGTCTTCGAGAACGCCGAGGCCACATCGGCTGGCGGGGTCCCGTTTCGGATCACCGAGATCCGCCCCGGCAACTACGCCTTCCACGACCAAGAGCAGGTCGCCCTCGGCGCGGCCAAGCTCGGCGACTGCGCGCTCACGGTCTACGCCACGGTTGTCTCGAAGCAGCCCGACGAGCGCGGCGGCTCGCACCTCTTCCTCGACGCGGGCAAGAAGGTCCTCACGAGCGACACCGGCTACGGCACCGAGGGCTACGGCGTCCTCCTCTACGACCCCGACCGCATGCGCCCGCTCCCCCACGCCGACCTCTTCGCGCTCTCCGAGGAGCACGGCTGGGTCCGCGTCCCCGGTGCCGCCACGCTCGACGTCGGCGACCGCGTCCGCGTTGTCCCGAACCACGCCTGCGTCGTCGTCAACACCCAAGACGAACTCGTCGTGGTCGACGGCGAGCAGGTCGTCGCGCGGTGGGCGGTGGACGCGCGGGGGGCGGTGACGTGAAGCAGTGGGGTGTGCGAATCGGCGTGGCGCTGCTCGGTCTGTGGAGTATTGTTTGGCTTGGCAACGATCTCGCCCGAGTGTTCGAGTCGGACGCTCCGAGTGTGAGTCACGGCACGACAGCGGACGGTTGGCTGGAGCACGGCAAGCGACTCCCCTCGGCGGGCGATAACTTCCGCACGTACTCGCGCCTCGGCGCGCTGATCGGCCGGAACGCTGTGCACGGGCGCGTTCGGGATGCCATGCTCGAGGCCTACAGTGACCTCAGTGCTGACTCGGAGACGGCACCGCTCCAGTTCGTGTACGGCGAAACCGGCTGGCCAGCGGGCGGTCCCTTTCGCCCGCACAAGACCCACCGCAACGGGCTATCGGTGGATTTCATGACGCCCGCCGTGAACGAAGCCGGGCGCAGCGTGCCGCTGCCGACTTCTGTCTTCAACCTCTGGGGCTACCGCCACGAGTTCGACGCCGAGGGCCAGCTCGGCGATCTGCGCATCGACTACGAAGCGCTCGGGCTGCACCTGCTCGCGCTCGAACAATCCGCGCAGGCGAATGGGCTGCGCATCCGCCGCGTCATTTTCGACCCGCAGCTTCAGCCAGACCTCGTTGCAGCGGTGCCGGAGGTGAGACGGTTGCAAGTCTCCGAGCGCCGCTCCTGGGTCCGCCACGACGAGCACTACCACGTCGATTTTGAATTGGACGACTGACGGGGGTTGCATGCCGAGAGCTGCAACGGGTACCCTTCGCGCGAACCTGGAGCAACAAGGACGGCTATGAAACTGCTCGATGCGCTGAGTTGGCGGGGGACGGTCGGACGGCGGGACTACGCCGTCGCCGGCACGGTCCTGCTCCTGGTCAAGTACAACCTCGACCGCCTCGTCAGCGAAGGCATCTTCAGACGGTCCTTCTCGCCGCTGTCGTACCTCGACGTGACGGGCGTGGGCCGGATCACGACGCTCTCGGTCTCGGACGTGGCCTACTGCGCGGCGCTCGTCGCGCTCGCGGTGCCGTTCATCTGGATCGGGACGGCGCTGACGCTCAGGCGGCTGCGTGCCATCGGGGTGCCGGGGACGCTCGTGGTGCTGTTCTTCGTGCCACTGTTGAACCTCATCTTCTTCGCCGTGCTCTCGGCGGTGCCCTCCGGCGAGGTCGGCCGGGCGCGCGAGACCGGCGGCCGGGCGCTGCTGGAGCGGCTCGTCCCGGAGAGCAAGCTCGGCAGCGCGGCGATGAGTCTGGGGCTCACGCTTCCGGCCGGGCTGCTCGGGGCCTACGTCACCGCGCACGTCTTCGCCTCCTACGGGTGGAGCCTGTTCGTGGGGATCCCGTTCGCGCTCGGGCTAGTCGCGGCGCTGCTCTACAGCGTGCACAGCCCGCGGACCATCGGGGAATGCGTCGGCGTAGCCACGCTCTCGGCGGTGCTGCTGGCCCTCGGGCTGGCCGCCCTCGGCGCCGAGGGGGCGATCTGCCTCCTCATGGCGGCCCCGCTCGGCATCACGATCGCAGCCATCGGCGGGGCGTTTGGGTACGCGCTCCAGCAGCGGCACGGCACGCGCGCCGCGCCGCCGACGGTCCTGGCCGTGAGCGTGGTGGTGCCGCTGCTGATCGGGGTCGAGGTCGCGGGGCCCGAGACGCCGCCGCTCATCCCGGTGCGGACGAGCGTCGAGATCGCGGCCTCGCCGGAGACGGTGTGGGAGCACGTCGTCGCCTTCGCCGAGCTGCCGCCGCCGGAGGATTGGCTCTTCAAGACCGGCATCGCCTACCCTATCCGAGCGACGATCGAGGGGACCGGCGTCGGGGCCGTGCGCCGGTGTGAGTTCACGACGGGCGCGTTCGTCGAGCCGGTGACGGTCTGGGAGCCTGGCCGCCGGCTCGCGTTCACCGTCGAGGCGCAGCCGCAGCCGATGCGGGAGTGGGGCTTCTACGAGCACGTCGAGCCGCACCACCTGAACGGCTACTTCGTCTCCGAGCGCGGGCAGTTCCTGCTGATCCCGCTGCCGGGCGGCGGCACCCGGCTCGAAGGCACGACGTGGTACCGCCACCACGTCTGGCCCAACGCCTACTGGCAGCTCTGGTCCGACGCCATCCTGCACCGCATCCACCTCCGCGTGCTCCGCCACGTCCGCACGCTCAGCGAGGCGGATCAGTAGTCCGAACCGGACGCAGCGGGCGAGCCCAGTGCAGGCGCTGCGCTGCCCGGTGCCGTCCCCGCGGCAGGTTCGGGGACGGGCCGCACCCGCAGCTTGCGCTCGGTGTTGATTGTCGAGCCGGGGACGGGCGGCAGGCCGAGGAGGCCCAGGGCGAGGTTGGCGACGGCCCCGTTGCGGATGGGCTGGACCTCGGCTCCGAAGCCGGGGCGGTCTTCGCCGGGGTCTTCGCGCGTCTCGGGGTTGAGGTCGTAGAGGTCGCCGGCCGGGACGCCAGGGCCCCAGACGTAGAAGGGCACCGTGTAGTGCTCGGGATTGTCTTTGAGGTGGGAGTGCCCGCTCCCACCGTGGTCCGAGGTGACGATGACCGCGGTGCGGCCGGCGAGGCGCGGGTCAGCCAAGACCGCATCGAGGATGGTGCCGATGTGGCCGTCGGCGTAGCGGACGGCCTTCATGTACGGGTGCCAGCCCCACAGCCGCCAGCCCCAGAGGTGGCCGGCCGCGTCGGGGTCGCGGAGGTGGACGAACGCGTAGTGGAGCGGCTCGGCCTGCATGCCGGCCACGAACCGCGCCACGAGGTCCTTCGTGTCCGGGTCGACGACGAAGGTGTCGATCTTGGCGCGGCCGTCGTCGGGCCCGGTCGTGTCGGGGGCACCGTGCTCGGCTCCGTAGCTCCGCTCGTAGAGCACGAATTTCGGCTTGCTCGCGTAGAGGCCGGTCCGCAGCCCGTGGTCGTGCGCCACGTCGAAGGCGCTGGCGACGTAGGCGCCGCGGTTGGAGTGGAGCGTGGCGGTCGGTGCGGGGAGTGTGTTGGTCGTCCACCCGTGCCCGTCCGGGCCGCTGACCCCGCGCCCTGTGAGTTGGGCGGTGTGGTTGGGGAGCGTGTTGCTGAAGGTGGCGTCGGTGCGGGCGTTGTCGGTGAACGCCCCCTGCGCTCGGAGCCGGCTGAACGCTGGGAGCGAGCCGAGCTGGCGCGTGACCGCGTCCGGACGGAGGCCGTCCACGCTGACGTGGATCACGTACTGGACCGGTCCGTCCCCCGGGCCCTGGTCGTAGGCGAGGTCGGTCACCACGGAGTCGAGCCCGCTGCACGCGGTCACGGCGAGGGTCAGCGCGAGGACGAGCACGGAGCGGGAGAGCATGGACAGGGGGAAAAGAGAGACGGCCGGCACGCGCATCACAGTATCAT
The DNA here is from genome assembly GCA_038746285.1 of Bacteroidota bacterium. Classification (NCBI taxonomy): domain Bacteria; kingdom Pseudomonadati; phylum Bacteroidota; species Bacteroidota bacterium. Next base: position 24,247 of record JBCDKT010000042.1, on the reverse strand, counting down.
GCAACAAACGGCGGGCGGCCAAGAGGTGGTACTTGCGCTTTTCAACGTTCGTTCTGGGGCCAAGTTCGGAAAGGGCCGGTACGCCGGGCCCGAGGGTATATTCCGGCACGTACTTCACACCGTGCCGAACAGACACCGAACCGGAACGATGGCAGGACACAACAAGTGGTCGAAGGTCAAGCGCAAGAAAGGCGTCGCCGACGCGCGGCGCTCCAAAATCTGGGCGCGTATCACGCGCGACATGATGATCGCCGCCCGCGAGGGCGGCGGCGACCCGAACATGAACCCCCGGCTCGCACTCTCGATCGAGAAGGCGAAGGCCGAGAACATGCCCAAGGACAACATCGAGCGCGCCATCAAGCGCGGCACGGGCGAGATCGAGGGCGCGGACTACGAAGAGATGAGCTACGAGGGCTACGGCCCCGGCGGCGTCGCCCTCTTCGTCGAGTGCCTGACCGACAACACCAACCGTACCGTCGCCGACGTGCGCCACGCCTTCACCAAGCACGGCGGTAACCTCGGCACCTCCGGCTCAGTCGCCTACCTCTTCGAGCGCAAGGGGCAGATCGAGATCGACGCCGAGGGGCAGGACGAGGACGACCTCTTCCTCCTCGTCGCCGAAGCCGGAGCCGAAGATCTAGGGCAGGAGGACGGCCGCTTCGTCGTCACGACCCCGATGGAGGCCTTCGCCGCCGTCCAGAGCGCGGTCGAAGCCGCCGGCATCGAACCCGCCGAGGCTGGCCTCGTCCGCCTCCCGACGACCACCACGAGCCTCCCGCCGGACGACACCGCCAAAGTCCTCCGCCTCGTCGACGCCCTCGAAGAACTCCAGGACGTGCAGGACGTGTTCACGACGCTGGAGATAGACGACGCCGTAGAGGAACTACGAATGACGAACTACGAGTGACGAACAGCTAGTTCCTCCTGCCAAGCAAACCCTCGTCGCTCGTCGTTCAACGCGCGTCGCTCCCATGATCATCCTCGGCATCGACCCCGGCACGCGGCACACGGGCTTCGGCGTGCTCGCTGCCGAGGGTACGCGCGAGACGGTCGTCGACTACGGGACGGTCGACCCGCCGGCCAAGCTGGACCTGATGGTGCGGCTCCAGCGGATCGGCGAGGCCGTCGACGCGCTCATCGAGCGGCACACGCCGGACGAACTCGCGATTGAGATGCCGTTCATGGGGAAAAACGCGCAGGCGATGCTCAAGCTCGGGCAGGTGCAGGGGTTCGTGATGAAGGCCGCGCTCGACCGCGAGGTGCAGGTCACGCAGTACGCCCCGCGCGAGATCAAGAAGGCCGTCGTCGGCAACGGCAACGCGGCGAAGGAGCAGGTCTGGTTCATGCTCCGCGCCCAGCTCGACCTGACCGAAGACCGCGGCCTCGACGCCTCCGACGCCCTCGCCGTCGCCCTCTGCCACGCCCGCCGCGTCGAGGCCGGGCCGACGGGCCAGTTCAAGTCCTGGGCCAACTTCGTCGCCGCAAATCCCGAGCGGGTGAAGTAGGATCTGGTGAGTACTCGCTGTTAGCCGTACGTATCAATAACAGCGAAGCAAGCGGACATCACGGCGGGCCTCAGTTCTGTCTCTATCTCTGCTAATTCTGCATCGAGCTGGAGGAGTACCTCTGGGTTCCAGTGGAGCCGCTCTGTTGACACAGGGTATTGTCGCGTGCGACTGCGGACAACGGAAAAAACAGGGTATTCGCTGTCGAAGCGATCAGCAAATTCGCGGCCTAGATGAAATGCGGCATTGAGAACCCGCGAGCATCCTGGCACCAAACCCATTTGCAGAGTCAATACAGCGCGTGCTGCTGAGACGAGGCTCCTGCGTCCGGCAATTTCCTGTTCAGAGGTCACGGTCTTAGGTGCCGTCCTGTAAAGTCCAGCTTGTCATTGCGAGGAGCCGAAGGCGACGTGGCAATCTCCTGATCAAAGCCTCATACTCAAAGAGATTGCTTCGCTGCGCTCGCAATGACAGCCATCCTTCTGACTGAGCCCTACCGATAGCCACGCTCCTCGTCGCGGGCGCGGACGACGAGGGCGGTCTCGTCCAGGTCGAGCGCGCCGCCGGAGAGGTCGTGGGCTAGCTCGGCGATCTGGCGGTCCTTTTCCGGAGCCTGGCCCCACTCCGGGTGCGCCTGCTCGATGACCGATACCAAAATGCGGAGGTACGGGTACCGGTCCTCCTCCGAGGTCAGCTCCGAGACAGCCTGGGCGTAGAGTTGAGCGTTGCGCCCAACCTGCCGATCAATAATCTTGTCGTCGTACTGCATCGCTGAGACCATGCTAGAGTGGGAGAGATGAACGGCCGACGCCGCTTCGCCTATACCGGAGGGCGCGTCGAATGGTTCTGCCCGGACCGGCAACAGGCCGTAGTTTACGCACCCGCTCCAAGATAACCCGATGGAACCCACTGCCTTTTTCAGACGCGGCCGCCCAGCCTACCGGCTGGAGCTCTTGCCGACGGTGTACCCGTACTTCCGCAAGGCGCGGCACGGGGCACCGCTCGCCGTGGGCGACCTCGTCTACTACGGCCCGTCGCCGACGTTCTACGGCATCGGCGAGGTGACGCACGTCTCGGAGAAGTTCGTCGCGGTCGACTTCCGGGGCACGGGCGAGTTCGGCATCCACGAGGAGGTGATGGAGCCGCAGTACCTCCTGCCCATCCCGGCCGACCGGATGGCGCTGCTATGAAGTACCATGTTCGACGGTGCGCTGTTCGCTGCCCTGCTCGCATTCATGCTCTTGTCGGCATGGTTCTACTACAAAATCTGGGGGCGAGAGGAGGGACAGCCCTGGTACGACTTTACTGGGCCCAGGAGCCTCGACAACTTCAGCAACCACGAATGGCTTAGGTGGGTTTTACTTTGGACAGCGATTGCGGGAGTGACACTCTTTCAACTCCTGCTCTGAATTTGTCATTGCGAGGAGCCGTAGGCGACGTGGCAATCTCCCGACGAATTCTAAACCTCAGGAGATTGGCTGCGCCGAGCCCTTCGGGGTTGCTTCGCTGCGCTCGCAATGACAGAAGGAGGTAGGGGGGCTGGGGCTGTAACTTCCGACTCGGTCGCTCGAATAGAACCCCGGCTCACCTTCCGCCTCCATGTCCACCCTCGTCGTCGACACCGTCACCAAGCGCTACGGGGCGCACCTCGCCGTGGACGGCGTCTCGTTCGCCGTCGAGCCGGGGCGCATCTTCGGGGTCCTCGGGCCGAACGGGGCCGGGAAGACCTCGACGATCCGGATGATCACCTACATCACGTCGCCGGACGAGGGCCGGATCACGTTCGGCGGCGAGGCGGTCGGCCCTCAGTCGCAGCAGCGGATGGGGTACCTGCCCGAGGAGCGCGGCCTCTACCGCAAGATGAAGGTCGGCGAGCAGCTCGTCTACCTCGGCCAACTGAAGGGGCTGTCCAAGGCCGACGCCCGCGCCGCCGCCCGCCGCTGGCTCGACCGGTTCGAGGCGCGAAGCTGGGCCGGCAAAAAGGTCGAGGAGTTGTCGAAGGGGATGCAGCAGAAGGTTCAGTTCATCGCCACGATCCTCCACGGCCCGCAGCTGCTCATCTTCGACGAGCCGTTCTCCGGCCTCGACCCGATCAACGCGGCGCTCCTCCAGGACATCATCCTCGAACTCCGCGAGGCGGGCCGGACGATCCTCTTCGCCAGCCACCGGATGGAGCAGGTCGAGCAGCTCTGCGACGACCTCTTCCTGATCGCCGGCGGGCGCGAGGTGCTCCACGGCTCGCTCCGCGACGTGAAGCGGTCGTTCGGCAAAAACACCGTCACCGTGGAGTTCAGCGGCGACGACGCGTTCCTCGACCGGCTCGAAGCGCGCGAGGCGATCCGCGTCCGCTCGCGCACGGCGGGCCACGCCGAGTTCCGCCTCCTCGGCGAGACGACCGCCCGGCAGGTCCTCGAAACCGTCCTCCCGCGCGTGGACGACCTCTACCGCTTCGAGCTCAACGAGCCGCCGCTCTCCGAGATTTTTGTGATGGCGGTGAATGGAGACCGGGGGACGGACGAACCAGAAGATCGGGGAATGGACCACGGTGATTCGGGCGCCGAGGCCGGCACCCCACTCCCTCAATCCTCCGATCTCCCGCTCTCCCGATGAACAAGATTCCGCTCATCGCCCGGAGCGAGTACCTCCGCCGGGTCCGCACCAAGGCCTTTGTCATCGCCACGCTCCTCGCGCCGATTGCCTTGCTGGCGCTCGTCGCCGTCTCGGTGTGGGTTGGCATCGTGACGCAGGAAGGCGGGGCGCGGACGGTCGCGGTGGTCGATGAGACGGGAGAGCTTGGCGCGGCGCTCTCGGAGCGGCTGCCGGACAACTACGCGGCGCTCGTCGAGACGGCCCCGCTCGACAGCCTCCGCGCCCGCGTCGAACGGGGTGCCCTCGACGGCTACTTCGTGCTCCCGGAGCGCCTCATCAGCGGCGACGACGAGGCGGCGTTCTACTCCGAGGGCGTCGGCGGCTTCTCGGCGCAGATGCGGCTTCAGCGGGCGGTCGAGGACGTGGTGCGTCGGGCGCGTCTCCGGGCGACGGGTGCCTCGGACGACGTGCTCCGGGCGGCCGAGTCCGGCGTGGACGTGCGGATGGTCGCGCTCACCGAGGAGGGCGAGGCCGAGGACACGTCGTGGGTCTACTCTGGCCTGGGCTATGCGATGGGATTCGTCATCTACATCGCTATGTTCGTCTACGGCGCGATGGTGATGCGCGGGGTGATCGAGGAGAAGACCAACCGGATCATCGAGGTCGTGGCGTCGAGTGCGAAGCCGTTCCAGCTCATGATGGGCAAGGTGCTCGGGATCGGGGCGGTCGGGCTGACGCAGTTCGTGCTGTGGGTCGTGCTCGCGCTCGCGGGCCTGTTCGCGGCCGGGGCCGTGCTCGGAGCCCTCGTTGACCCGGCGGCCCTCGCCGGAGCCGAGGCGGCCGAAGTGCAGGACCTGCCGTTCGACCCGTCGGGCTTCAGCCTTGCCGACATCCCCTTCGACCTAATCGTCTACTTCCTCCTGTTCTTCCTCGGGGGCTACCTCCTCTACGGCAGCCTCTTCGCGGCGGTCGGCTCGGCCGTCGAACAGGAGAGCGACGCCCAGAGCCTGCAGACGCCGCTCTACATCCCTATCATCCTACCTGCGCTCTTCCTCCCCTTCATCGCTGACAACCCCGACGCGCCGATGTCGGTGGTGCTGTCGCTCGTCCCGTTCTTCTCGCCGATCCTGATGGTGGTCCGCGCCGCGGCGACGGACGTTCCGTTCTGGCAGATGGCGCTCGCGCTCACGCTCCTCGCCGCCGCGTTCGTCGGGACGATCTGGCTGGCGAGCCGCATCTACCGGGTCGGGATTCTGATGTACGGCAAGAAGGCGAGCTTCCGCGACCTCGCGCGGTGGGTGCGCTACGCCTGAGGCAGCCGTCTGCCTGGGTCTGTCCGGTTTGGGTGCATCCGGTCGCGGTGCCAGCGGGCCGGGTTGTCGCGGATGTACCGCCGCACGAGGTCCAGTTCGCGCTCGTTGCGGATGACGCGTTCCCAATAATTGCGCTGCCACACAGGTACGCCGGACATTCCACGCGCCCGGTTGATGCGCCGGGCCGAGAACGTTTTGAACCCGCGCACGATTTCTGGCAGGCCGTGCCGTTTCGGCCGTCGCGGGCCGTTTTGCGAGGCCCCCGTAGGGGCGGGTTTCAAACCCGCCCCTACGACATCGGTGGCGCATGAGCCGTCGGTTGGGTCGACGAGGCCGATGATGCCGTGGATGTGGTTGGGCATCACCACAAACACGTCGAGGCGAACGTGCGAATAATGCGAGGGCAGGTGGTCCCACGCAGACTCCACGATTGCGCCGGCCTCGGACAGGCGCATCACGCCGTCCCGAACGTCGCCAAGAAGGGAGACCTGACGATCATGGAGGTAGACGGTGGCGAAGTACGCCCCCGGCTGCGCGTAGTCGTAGCCGCGGAGCCGGACCGAGCGGCGGTGGTGACGGGACGGGTCGTAGGGCATCGCCCAATAGACCCCGGCCGGAGCGCGTTGTAACCTTCGCCCGTCCAGTTTGCCTTGCATCGGGCGGGCAAATGGGCTAGTCTTCCCTGTCCGATCCACGCCGCTATGCCTCGCCGCTGCCTGCTACCCCTCGCCCTTGTCGCGGCCCTCGTCACGGGGGGGTGGCCGGGCGTGGCCGAGGCGCAGTATTTCCGCTTCGGCAAGAACAAGGTCCAGTACGAAAACCTCGACTGGCAGTACCTCCAGAGTACGCACTTCGACATCTTCTACTACGAGCCGGGCGGGCGCGCCCTCGCCGACTTCACCGCCCACGCGGCCGAGGACGCCTACGCTCAGATCAGCGAGCTCTTCGGCTACCGGATCACCGACCGGATTCCGTTCCTCGTCTACCAGAGCCACAACGACTTCGTCGTCACGAACGCCGTCAACCTGCCGATCTACTCCGAGGGCATCGGCGGCGTCACCGAGCTGTTCAAGAACCGCGTCGCCGTCCCGTTCACCGGCGACTACCGCGACTTCCGCCGGGTGATCCACCACGAAATCGTCCACGCCGTCGTCAACGACATGTTCTACGGCGGATCGATCCAGTCGATCATCCAGAACGGCATCCGGCTCCAGATCCCGCTGTGGTTCAACGAGGGGATCGCCGAGTACTCGGCGCTCGGGTGGGACACGAACTCCGACATGTTCGTCCGCGACGCCGTCGTGAACGACTACCTCGCGCCGATCCAGGGGCTCGGCGGCTACTTCGCCTACCGGGGCGGGCAGGGCGTGTGGGATTACATCGCGGCGCAGTACGGCCGCGAGAAGATCACCGAGATCCTCCAGCGCCTCCGCGTCAGCCGGTCCGTCGGCGGCTCGTTCAAGCGCGCCACCGGCCTCAGCCTCGACGACCTCTCCGAGCGCTGGCACAACACGCTCAAGGCCGTCTACTTCCCCGAGGTCGCCGCGCGCGAGGACCTCGACCAGATCGCAAAAGCCCTCGTCACCGACAAGAACGGCGGGTTCTACAACACCAGCCCGGCGATCTCGCCGCAGGGTGACCGCGTGGCGTTCCTCACGGCGAAGGGTCCGCTCTTCGACGTCTACGTCGTCTCGACGACCGGCGACGCGCCGCCGCGCAAGATCATCGATGGGCAGAACAACCCGCAGTTCGAGAGCCTCCGCATCCTCACGCCCGGCCTCTCGTGGGGGCCGGACGGGGAGCGCCTCGCGGTCGCCGTCAAGAGCGGGCAGAGCGACGCCATTGCGATTGTGGACGTCGCCACGCGCGAGGCGGTCCACTACCGCGTCCCCGACATCGACGCCATCGTAAGCGTCAAGTGGAGCCCGGCGGGGGACCGGATCGCCTTCGAGGGGACGGCCGGGCCGCAGTCCGACCTCTACGTGCTCGACCTGGAATCGGGCGAGACGATGAACTACACGGCCGACATCTTCAGCGACCACGAGCCGGCGTGGAGCCCCGACGGGCGCTCGCTCGTCTTCCACTCGGACCGGGGCGCGCACGTCCGGACCGGCCGCTACACCGCCGAAGCGTTCGACCTCCTCGGGCACGACTACGCGCAGTTCGACCTCTACCGCCTCGACCTCGACGCGCCGCACCGGCTCGACCGGCTGACCGACAGCGCCGACTGGGACGAGCAGAGCGCCGCCTTCGGGTCCGACCCCGGCCGGGTGCTGTTCGTCTCGGACCGCAACGGGGTCTACAACCTCTGGGAGCACACCCTCGGTACGGGGGCCGAGCGTCCGCTGACGGACCTCATGGTCGGCGTCACCCAGGTCAGCCTCAGCGCCGACGGGTCGCGCGCGGCGCTCGTCGCGCTCAAAGAGGGCGTGCAGTCGGTCTACCTCCTGCGGGACCCGTTCGGACGCACCCTGGAGGGCGAGACGCTCCGGCCGACGGTGTGGGCGCAGCGCGTCCAGGGCACCGTCGCCGAGGACGCCCCGGCCGTCGCCCTCGCCGGGGCGGGCACGCTCGACGGCAACCCGATCCTGCGCGAGGCCGCCAGCGAGGCCCCCTTCCTCGCCGACCCGATGCGCACGCGCCGCCTGCCCGAGGACCTGATCGCCTCCACCGAGGCCGTCGGGACGAGCGGAGTTGGCGGCGTACGGGCAGACCCGCGTGTCGGCCCCGAGGAGGCAGGCACGAGACCTGCCCCTACGTTGGAGGCGTCCGGCGAAACGGCTGAGGGCGAGGCGGACTCGACGGCGTACGGCGAGGTCCGGGTCGACTTCCGCAACTACGTCTTCTCCGAGGCCTTCGAGGAGGCGCAGCGGCGGCGTGAGGAGAAGGTCCGCCCGCGCTTCGAATCGCTGGATAACCTCAACGAGGACGGCTCCTTCAAGGAGAAGCGCTACCGGCTCCGGTTCACGCCGGACATCGTCTACGGCAACGTCGGCTACGACGCCATCTTCGGGGTCCAGAGCGTCACCCAGATGCTCTTCTCCGACATGCTCGGCAACCACCAGGTCTTCGCCGCGACGAACCTCATCATCGACCTCCGCAACTCGGACTACCTGCTCTCCTACCGCTACCTCCCGCGCCGGACCGACTTCGCCCTCACTGGCTTCCACCTCGCCCGGCAGCTCACCGACTTCTCGCGCGAGACGGTCTTCCGCTACCGCAACTACGGCCTCACGGTCTCGGCGTCGTACCCGCTCGACAAGTTCCGCCGCGTCGAGACCGACCTGTCGGTGATCGGCACGTCGGTGACGGACCTCGTGGACCCGGCGCTCCAGTCGCGCAGCCGGACCGTCTTCAACCCGTCGGCGACCTACACGGTCGACATGACCGAGCCGGGCTTCCTGTTTCCCGCAGGCGGGCGGCGGTACGCGCTCCGGCTGGAGGGGAGCCCCGGCCCGTCGGTGACGTTCGCCACGCTCCTCGGCGACGCACGTCAGTACCTCGGTGGGCGGTTCTACTCGCTCGCGCTGCGGGCGAGCGCGGGCCTCTCCCTCGGGCCGAACCCGCAGCGGTTCTACGCGGCCGGGGTGCAGAACTGGATCAACCCCCGCTTCCAGAACATCCCCATCGACGACGTCAACGACTTCGCCTTCCTGACGCCGGTGCTCCCGCTGCGCGGCTTCGGGATCGACGAGCGGAGCGGCTCGCGCTTCGGGCTCGTCAACGCCGAGTTCCGGTTCCCGCTCTTCGCCGCGATCCTCCCCGGCCCGATCCCCGTCCTCCCGCTCTACAACCTCCAGGGCACCGCCTTCCTCGACGCAGGCGTGATCTACTCCGACGACTTCAACCTCCGCCGGCTGAACGACGAGGGGCGGGAAGTCTTCGACGACCTGCTCGTCGGCGCGGGTGTCGGGCTTCGGACGATCCTCTTGGGCTACCCGCTGCGGCTCGACTGGGCCTGGCCCTACGACGGCCGCGACTTCGGCGAGGCCCAGCTCTACTTCTCCATCGGGCTGGACTTCTGAGCGTAGATTGACACCTCGGTGCAACGATCAGCGCTATGCGGAAAGTCGAAATGCAGGAAGCGAAAGAGCGGCTGGACGAGCTGATGGACGAGGCCGCCGGTGGAGCTGAGGTCGTCATTGAGCGCGGCGATGGGGTCGCGTTCCGACTCGTCCCGGTGCTCAAGCGCCGCGTCGCCGGGCTGCACCCCGGAGCCATCGTGATGAGCGACGACTTCGATGAGCCGCTGCCGGACAGCTTCTGACTCAACGAGACCTAAGCGAGAGATCGATGGAAGGCATTCAGTTTATCGTTGACGAGCGCGGAGAACGAACGGCCGTCGTGATCGACCTCGCGGAGAACGGGGCCGTGTGGGAGGACTTCTACGACCACCTCCTCGCGCAGCAGCGACGGAACGAGCCGCGTGCGTCGCTCGACGCGGTGCGGCAGCGGCTCACCGAACAGGGCAAGCTCCTCGGTGATGAGTGAGTACCGCGTCACCTTCGCCCGCTCCGCTGAGAAAGAGCTGTCGAAGCTGCGGCCGCCAGCCGTGACGCGCATTTTCCGCCAGATAGAGGCGCTAGCCGACGACCTACGCCCGAGTGGTTGTACCAAGCTGAGCGGGAGCGATGCACTGTGGCGCATTCGCATCGGCGACTACCGCGTGCTCTACGAGGTCGATGATGCAGAGCGCGTAGTAGACGTCTTCGCGGTCCGGCACCGGCAGGAAGCGTACCGCTGAGTCGCTACGGGGTCACGCGGTGGCTGTGCCGGGGCGGCTGCTCAGGAATTTGACGAGGTAAACTTCGTTCGTATGTCCGCGCTGGCGGTACTCGACGCGGTCCATCAGGCGGTGCATCAGCGCCACGCCGAAGCCGCCCTGCCGGCGCTCGGCGGCGGCGCGCTTGAGGTCCGGCGGCTGGTACTTGGAGGCGTCGAACGGCACCCCGGAGTGGCGGATGGTGACCGTGAACTGGCGCTTCGTCTTGCGCGTGACGATCTCCACCGTACCTACTTCTCGGCTCCCGTAGGCATGCTCGATGGCGTTGCAGCACGCTTCGTCCACGGCGAGCCTCACCTCGTCGGCCGCTTTCTCGGACAGGCCGGCCGCCGCGGTCTGCGCGTCCATGAACCGGCGGACCCGCGCGAGGTAGCGCGTGGCACTCGGGATCGTGAGGGTGGGGCGGGTAGCGGGCATCGCGGTCAGGCAGCGTCGAAGCGCTCAACGGCCTCGGCCTCGGAGTCGGTGATGTCGAAGAGGACGGGGAAGCCGAGCAGGTCGAAGACGTTGTAGACGCGGGGCTGGAGCGCGGCGATCTTGATATCGCCGCCCTGCTCACGGACCTCCTCGATGTAGGCCATGAAGACGCCGAGGCCGGCCGACGAGATGTACTGGAGGTCGCCGCCGTGGACCACGATGCGCGGGCGCTCGTCGTCGATGCACTTCTGGAAGGCGGCCTCGAGCTCGCCGGACGTGTGGGCGTCGAGCTCGCCCTTCAGGTCGAGCACGCAGACGCTGCCGCGCTCCGGCGCGGCGTCGGGCGAGCGGAAGGTGACGGAAAAGGAACTCACAGTTGATTGCGTTGGAGGGTGAGAGGCACAACGAGCGCTGGTTCAAGACGTCTCGTGTCGAGCATATGGAGGATAGACAAGAGAAGATGGAGAGTGGAGGGAAAGGCGTGAGCCTAGACGCCATCTTCTACCCTCTATTTTCTCTTCTCTGATTTTCTGTCACGGCCGGGTCGGTGGGGAGTCTTGAGCAGCGTGGGTGGTGAGGGTGCCCTCGGAGGTCGGCGTCGCCGCGCCGTCCCACTTGACGACGACGAGCGTCAGGTCGTCGCCCCAGGTGTCGTGCCCGGCGAACCGGTAGAGGTCGGACAGGAGGGCGTCGCGCAGCGGCTTCGGGGCGAGCGCGCGGTGCTTGGCGACCGCCGCGGCGAGGCGGTCGTAGCCGTACTCCTCGCCCGTCCCGGCGCGGTCGCGCGTCTCGACGAGACCGTCGCTGTAGAGCACGAACGTGTCGCCGGGCCGGAGGTGGACCTGCTCCTCGGTGAGGGCCCTGCGGAAGAGTGGCCCCCGGTCCATCCCGAGGCCGAGGCCGCCGGCGCGCAGCAATGAGACGCTCCCGTCGGCGCGGGCAAGCGCGACGGGGCAGTGCCCGGCGCGGGCAAAGGTGAACACGCCGTCCTCGGTGTTCAGGATGCCGTAGACGGCCGTGATGAACGCGTTCTTCCCGAGCGACCCAGCGAGGGCCTCGTTGGCCTGGCTCAGCAGCTCGGCGGGCGACTGCGTCAGGCGGCTGGCCGACTGGAAGATGCCCTTCAGCTCGGCCATGTAGAATGCCGCGCTCGTGCCCTTGCCCGATACGTCGCCGACGATCACGCCGAGGCAGTGCGGGCCGATGCGGACGAAGTCGTAGTAGTCGCCGCAGACCTCTTGCGCGGGGACGCTCGTGGCCGAGAGCGACACGCCGTCGAGGTCTGGCAGATGCTGGGGGAGGAGGCGCTGCTGCACCTCGCGGGCGATGGCCAGTTCGCGCTCGAGGCGCTCGCGCTCGAGGCGCTCGGCGAAGAGGTCGGCGTTGCTCAGGGCGAGCGCGGCCTGCCCGGCGAAGGTGGCGAGGGCGTCCACATCGTCTTCCTCGAAGCCCTCGGAGACGGCGCGCGTGGCGAAGAGCGCCCCCATTGGCTCGGCGTGGGCCACGAGCGGGAGCACGAGGAGGCTGCCCAGCCCGTCGCCCGGGCGGGCGCGGACGCGGTGGTCGGCCGGGGCCTGGCGCAGCAGCAGCGGCGCGCCCGCGTCGAGGGCGTCGCGGGCGAGGGATTCGTAGTCGGTGAGGGCCTTGATCTGGACCGGCGTCAGGCCGAGCGCGGCCGTGATCCGGGGCGTGAGCGAGCCGCTGTCCTCGTCGATCAGCGCGAGCCACGCCGCCTGCGCCACCCCAGCCTCGACTGGGGCCCCGGCGATCGTGTCGACGAGCTTGTCGCGGTCGAAGACCTCGCCCGAGAGGCGAGCGAGGGCCTGGAGGGCCTCCATCTCGCCCGTCTTCTGCTGGAGCGCCGCCGCCGTCGGGAGGTGGAACAGCAGCGAGAGGACGGCCGTCGCCGCGTACAGGATGCCGAACCCGAACGACAGCCGGATGAACTGGCTCAGGGGGTGCGAGAACACCGCCGTCAGGGCGAGGTCGTCGATGTAAAAGCCCGCCCCGAGGTCCGCGCTGCTCTCGACGCCGCGCCCGGCGTAGTCCAGCAGGAGCCCGAGCAGCACGATCAGCCCGATGCACAGCCCGAGCGTGATCATCTTCTGCCGGAACGGGAGGTAGACGATCCAGGCCAGCCGGAAGGCGTTGAACACCATCGCCAGGACCGCGACGACGGCGAGCGCGATGTGGACCCAGTTCTCGTTGGCCGCGTCTGTCGCGCCCGTGCCGACGAGGGCGAGTGACGCAATCGCCATCGTGACGAGCATGCCGCGCCAGTTGCGGACGCTCCCGGCGGTGCGCTTGAAGAGCACGAGGGTCCGCAGCGAGAACAGCAGCACGAGCGCTACGGCGACGTCGACGATGGCGATCGTGCTGATCTGGAAGACGTCCGAGAACCCGTCCGGTACGCCGGTGAGGGGGTCCACCGAGATGCTCCCGGCCAGCGTCGTCGAGCCGGCGGCGACGCCGAGGCCGAGCACGGCCGCGATGAACGGATGCCACAGTGCCCGCACCGGGTTGTAGCTCCGGCTCCCCAGAGTGTCCGCCAGGAGCAGCGCTGCGAGCGCGACGCACGCCACCACGCTGAGGTTGACCAGCACCAGCGTCATCTGCGACGGCGGCTCGCCGACCGACGTGATGCCGAGGTGGTAGACCACCAGGAGGGCGAAGCCCAGCCCGACGAGCGCCCACAGGAGCACCCGGCGTGCGCGTCCCGCCGTCAGGGCAGGGCGGACGTGCGCGATCGAGAGCGACGGGAGCGGCACGGTGGGCAGCGGGGCCTCGGGCGAGTGGACGGGCAGACCGTATGCGTATCGAGCGAACCGGCCTCGATGTTGCAGCGAACCGGCCTCGATGTTGCACGGAGGCCCCGGTTCACGGGCGCCAGAGCGCGCGGGACGCAGCCGCAATATAGCGCTGCCGCGTCCGGGACGAGGGGGTAACTTCCCCGCTACGCCCCCGTAGAGCCCGGACACGTCCCGGTCTCATTGCCCGCTAGCCTTCGTCCTATGACGCGTCGCAGCGTCTCCCGCTTTCTGCTCGCCGTGCTCTGCGCGCTCGGCGGCGGGCTCGTGATCCGAGCCTGCATCGCCCCCGGCGACGAGCGCGGCTTCGTGGACTTCGGCGAGGGCTGGGACGCCGACGAACTTCGCCACAAGGCGTTCCGGCTGGACCGGCCGACCCGCATCGCGGTCTCGGCGACTGGGTCGTTCGAGACGGACTCGGCGCTGGCGGCCTACGGGTGGGTCGTCCGCCGCGAGGACCGGGGCGTAGTCTGGCAGATGACAGCCCAGAACGCGGCGCGCGAGCGCGGCACCCTCGCCCTCGCCGCCGACACGCTCACGCTCGCGGCCGGGACCTACGACGCCTACTTCACCAGCTACGGCGACCCCCTCCTGCGGGTCCGGGGCGAGGACTCCTTCGGCGAGCGCCTGGCCCAGCTCCTCCGCTTCGGCAACCGGGCGTGGACCTCAGACGCAAGCAAGTGGCGCTTCCGATTTTACCTCGCCGGTTCCCCCGGCGTCGGGGTCCGCGAGCTCGAAGGCGACGCGCGCGACGCCACGCCCTCCGGCCCGGACCTCGTCTGGGCCAGCGCCGATGCCGACCGGGGCGAGGTCCGCTCGCACGTCTTCGAGGTGCGCCGGCCCGCGCAGGTGCGGGTCGAGGCGACGGGCGAGATCTTCAACGGTCCCGTCGACACAGGCTGGATCGACAACCTCTCGACGGGCGAGCGGGTCTGGACGATGGACGACGCCAACACCGCGTGGGCCGGCGGCTCCGTCAAGAACCGCCGGTCCAGCGGCACCCTCGCCCTCGCGCCGGGCCTCTACCGCGCCACGTTCGAGGCCGACGGCTCCCACCATCCGGGCCGCTGGCGCGCCAACCCGCCGCTCGACCCTGCCGCCTACGGGCTGTTTCTCTACGCCGAGCCGGAAAGCGTCGCCGCCTTCGACCCGTGGAACAGCCTCCCGAAGGTGGTCGAGATGACCGGCGTGGGCGACGACGCCCTGGAGACGGCGATGTTCACGCTCGACGCGCCGCTCCAGGCCTGGGTCTACGCTGCGGGCGAGATGACCCGGAGTTCGTCGTACGACTACGCCTGGCTCATTCGGGACGGCGAAGGGGTCGTCTGGGAGATGGACCACGCGCGCACGCGGCACGCCGGGGGTGCCGACCGCAACCGGATCGAGGAGGCGAGTCTCACGCTCGCCCCCGGTCGCTACACGCTCCACGTCGAGACCGACGGCAGCCACAGCCCCGACGGCTGGCACGGCGACGAGCCGGAGCGCCCCGAGCGCTGGGGCGTCACCCTCTTCGCTCTCAACCCCCGCTTCGCGCCCGTCGCCGTCGACCGCCGCAGCGAGCGCGAGCATGGTGGCCCCGCCTCGCTCCCCGCCTCCGGCACCGCCGAACTACCGATCCGCCTTGCCCCGCTCGGCAACGACCAGCAGGTCGAGCGGACCTTCACGCTCGACGAGGAGACCGACCTGCGCGTCTACGCCCTCGGCGAAATCCTCCCCTCGGGCCGGTTCGACTACGGGTGGATCACGAGCGAGGACGACCACGTCTGGGAGATGACGCGCTCCAACACGCGCTCGGGCGGGGGAGCGCGCAAGAACCGAGTGTTCGACGGCACGGTCCGACTCCCGGCGGGAACCTACACGGTGCATTTCAAGACCGACGACTCGCACGCCTTCGGCCGCTTCAACGAGGGGTCGCCGACCGACCCATCGGCGTGGGGGATCACGGTCGAGCGGGCCGCGCCACCGCCGCCCGCGCCGCCGGCCGTAGCCGACACGTCCAGCGCGGTGCCCCCGCCGCCGCCGGCCCCGGCGAACCCGGCGGTCCGCGATGCGTAGGGGATCGCCCTCTCTCCACGCCTCGCCCATGAAAACGGTTGAACTGGTCCTCCGCCTCCCGGACCGCTACCACGAGTTCCTCATCGCCGAACTGTCGGACCTGGACTTCGAGAGCTTCACCGAGGAAGACGGGCAGATCCGCGCCTACGTCCCCGCCAACCGCTGGAGCGCCGCGAGCCGCGAGGAGATCGAGCGCTGGTTCCGCGCCCACGGCCTCCCCGACGACGCGTTCGAGGAGCGGATGATGCGCGACGAGAACTGGAACGCGCGCTGGGAGGCCACCATCCGCCCGCATGCCGTCGGCCGCTTCCTCGTCAAGCCGACCTGGGCCGAGGTCCCGCCCGAGCACGCGGACAAGCTGCTCTTGGAGATCGATCCGAAAATGAGCTTCGGGACGGGCTACCACGAGAGCACGCGGCTCGTGCTCCGGTTCCTACCGGGCCTCGTCCGGGGCGGCGAGCAGGTCCTCGACGCGGGCACCGGCACGGGCGTCCTCGCCCTCGCTGCGCTCAAGCTCGGGGCCGCCGCCGCCATCGGGTTCGACATCGACCCCTGGGCGCGGGCGAACGCCGCCGAGAACGCACTCCTGAACGGTGCCGCCGGGCAGTTCGAGGTCCGCGAGGGCGCGCTCGACGTGGTGCCCGAGGTGGGGTTCGACCTCGCCTTCGCCAACATCAACCGCAACGCGCTGGAGGCGATGCTGCCCGGCCTCGCGGCGAAGCTCGCACCGGGCGGGCGGCTCGTCCTCGCCGGCCTGCTGCGGACAGACCGCGACACGATGACGGCCGCCGTCCGCGACGCCGGACTGACGCTGTACGACGAGGCCACCGAAAACGAATGGTGGAGCGTGGTAGCGACGAAGTAGGGGCGACCGGTCGCCCCTACAGATGAATCATCGCATCAGCAGCATCCGGCGCGTCTGCACCTGCCCGCCCGCTCGGAGCACCGCGAGGTAAACGCCTGCTGCGAGGCCGCCAGCGTTCCACGCGGCCCGGTACCGGCCTGCCGCCTGTGTCTCGTCAGTGAGTACGGCCACGCGGCGGCCCAGTGCGTCGTAGACCGCGAGCGAGACGGGACCGGCCTCGGGCAGCGCATACTCTAGCGTCGTCGAAGCGGCGAACGGGTTGGGAAAATTAGCCGTGAGGGTGAGCGTGCTCGGCGTCGCACCCGGAACGGGATCCGAGGCTACCGGCAGGTCGAGGTCGGCGGCCCAGATGATGGCGTTCTCCAGGAGTTGGATGCCCGCGCCGGTCGCCTCGCCCAGGCCGTCGTTGTCGGCGAAGAACCCGACGCGGCGGGCCGGAGCCGTGCCGCTCGCCATCGCCGCGCCGTCGTCGTAGGCGAAGAGCACGGCCTGCCCGTCGGCGGTCCCGACCGTGACCGCGTCGCCGCCCGGCTGCCCGAACGTCATCGGCGAGGCGAGGGCGTAGACCGTCGTGTCGCCGAGCGCGAAGCCGACGGCAATCGGGTGGTCCTCGTTCGTGATCTCCACGTCCGTCACCGCGCCCGTCGAGCCGAAGGCCGAGGCGGCGGTGAGGCGCAGGTCGCCATACAACGCCGGCTCCCAGAGGATGAGCGGCACAGCCGTCTGGTCGTAGCCCGCCGTCAGCACGGCGGGATCGACCGAGCCGGAGATCAGGATGATCGCTTTGTCGTCGGCGTCGGCGTTCGTCGCCGCTTCGTCGGAGCGCACGAGCACGTCGAAGCCGAGCGAGCCGAGCAGGCCCTCGACGTTCAGGTCGGCGAAGGCTGGGTCGCCGGCGTCGTCGATGATGAG
This sequence comes from Bacteroidota bacterium, assembly GCA_038746285.1. NCBI lineage: Bacteria > Pseudomonadati > Bacteroidota > Bacteroidota bacterium. Next base: position 7,001 of record JBCDKT010000042.1, on the reverse strand, counting down.
GAGCGCGTCGCCGCTGTCGAGGCCGCCATCGCCGCCCCCGGTCGGCGCGCCGTCGAGGTTGCAGTAGTACAGGTCGTCCAACGTTGCCGTCGAGCCGACCGTGGGCACGTCCTGGCTCGGAAAGCTCCCGGCGACAATCGAGAACACGACCACCCCATCGGTCGGCGTCTCGTCGGAGACGTAGGTGAAGGGCTTGATGAATCGGGTCCAGTCGGCGGCGTTCTCGGTGATGAAGCCGTCCCCCGTAGCCTGGTTTAGAACGGCGACGGGTTCTTCATCGCCGACCGTCATGAACGTCCCGAGCAGGATCTTGTCACCGTCCAGCAGCGAAGCCTTGTAGTAGCCGCAGAAGGCTTCGTGCCGCTGCGAGACCGGGAAGGCGGCGTTCTCAAACTCCGGGTTGTCCCGGCAGACCGCCGAGGGCGCGCACGTTTCCATCGCCGGAGGGATCGGGATCTGGGGAAAGCCCGGCACGGGGGTCACGCTCATCTGCGCAGCGAGGGGTCCACTGCGGGCATCGGCCACTGGGTCCACGGTGCGGAATGTCATCTCCGCATCGTTGCTCGCGAGCCATCCGGCGGGGTCGAGGGCGCTCCACACGTCGAAGCTGGCGTTGGGGATCACGTCGGTCTGCGCTGCAGCGGGCAGCGCGAGGAGGAGCGGGAGCAGAAGCAGTCGGCGCATCGGTCTGAGGCTGGGTTGATGTAGATTCCGCACCGGCTCGCTGCGCGGTCCGGCTCAGCGTCAAGGTGCACCCCACCGCCTCCGCGTTCAATCGCATGATGATGTGATTCAGCGCCTGAGCCCTCATCTCTCGACCTCCCGACGACTGACTCCCTCCCCATGACCCGCATCGCCACGATCGACGTGGGCACCAACACCGCGCTCCTGCTCGTGGCCGACGTCGGCGGCGGGCGGCTGGAGGTCGTCCGCGAGGCCGACCGCTACGTCCGACTCGGGCAGGGCGTAGATGCCGAGCACCGCCTCGCGCCCGAGGCGATGCAGCGCGTCATAGCTGCGCTGACCGACTACAAGGCCATCGCCGACGACCTCGGGGCCGAGCACGTCGTGATCGGCGCGACGAGCGCCTCGCGCGACGCCCGCAACCTCGGCGAGTTGACGGAACAGGCCGCGCGGCTCGGCCTGGACTACCAGGTGATCTCGGGCGAGGAGGAGGCGCTCTGGACCTTCCGCGCCGCCTGCTCGGCCTACCCCGACCTCGACCGCGTCTGCGTGATCGACATCGGCGGCGGCTCGACCGAGGTCGTCGCCGGACGCGCTGCCGAGGGCGAGCCGCGCCGGAGGAGCGTGGACATTGGCTCCGTCCGCCTGACCGAGCGGCACTTCCCTGAGCTGCCGCCGTCGGCCGAGGCCGTGCAGCAAGCCGAGGCCTTCGCCGCCGAGGCTTTCTCCGGTCTGCGCGTCGAGGCGTCGCTCCCGCTCCTCGGCTCGTCGGGGACGGTCCGCGTCCTCGGCGCGCTCGTACATCGGCAGGAGCCGACGGCTCCGGTCACCGCTGCGACGGTGCGGGCGTGGCGCGACCGGCTCCTCGGCCTGTCCGCCGCCGAGGTGCTCGCTGTCCACCCGGACCTCCTCGCCGGCCGGTCCGACGTCTACGCCGCCGGCCTCCTCCTCCTCGACGCATTTATGCAGCGGTTCGGGTTCGAGGCCGTCCGCCCGAGCCCGCGCGGGCTGCGCCACGGCCTCGCGCTCCGGTGGATGGAGCAAGCGACGAGCGACGAATGACGAGCGACGAATCGTGACGGGTGCCCGTTCGTCATTCGTCACTCGACCTTCGTCGTTTGCAAGGAACCGGCGGCGGTGGCTGCCGTGAACCGCTGTCTCGACACGCAAGAACTGAGATCATGGCACGGAACGAGACGAGCAAGCCGGGGGCCGCGCCGCAGCCGCCCGGCCCCGGCGGGGTCAAGAACATCATCGCCGTGGCGAGCGGCAAGGGCGGCGTCGGCAAGAGCACGGTGGCCGCCAACCTCGCGGTCGCCCTCGCCGAGCAGGGCGCGGCCGTCGGCCTGGCCGACACCGACATCTACGGCCCGTCCGTCCCGCTGATGTTCGGGGTGGGGCCGGGCGAGAAGCCGCGCGTGAACGAGAAGCGCAAGATCATTCCGCTGCAAAAGCACGGCGTCAAGCTCCTCTCGATGGGCTTCCTCGTCGACGAGACCCAGGCCGTCGTCTGGCGCGGCCCGATGGTGTCGTCCGCCGTCCGCCAGTTCCTGAACGACGCCGACTGGGGCGCGCTCGACTACCTCATCCTCGACCTCCCGCCTGGCACTGGGGACATCCAGCTCACGATTGTCCAGACCGCTCCGCTGACCGGGGCCGTGATCGTCTCGACACCGCAGGAGGTGGCGCTCGCGGACGCGCGCAAAGGCGTCGCGATGTTCGGCAACGTCAACGTGCCGGTGCTCGGGGTGGTCGAGAACATGGCGTACTTTACGCCGCCCGACATGCCGGAGCGGAAGTACTACCTCTTCGGCCAGGGCGGGGCGCGGCGGCTCGCCGAAGACCTGGGCCTCCCACTCCTCGGCGAAGTCCCCATCGAGCAAGCCACGCGCGAGGCGGGCGACCGCGGCACGCCGATCGTGACCGCCCAGCCGGAGAGCGCGAGCGCGCAGGCGTTCCGGCGCATCGCCGAGCACGCCGCCGAGCAGGTCGCGGTCCGCAACGCCGACCTGCCGGCGACGCAGCCGATTGAAATCCTCTACCGCTGAACCTCCGTCCGCGCAGGACGTACTATCTTGCACTCATGCCTGACGCTGTCACTCATACCGACCCCGCGCTCCACCAGCGCATCGAAGAGACGCTCGACCAGATCCGGCCCTACCTGATGGCCGATGGCGGGAGCGTCCGCCTCCAGAACGTCACCGACAGCTTCGTGGTCGAGCTCGAGCTGCTCGGCGCGTGCGGGACGTGCCCGATGAGCATGATGACCCTCCGCGCCGGGATCGAGCAGGCGCTCAAGCGCTCCGTGCCCGAGGTCACCCGCGTCGAGGCCGTCACGCCGGCCGCGATGTAGGGCACAGACACAGACAGAAGAGAGCCCCGGCTGCCGGCAAAGGCGGTCGGGGCTTCGTGCTTGGATAGCGGCCTGGAACATTTATTTGTTACAACGATTAATTGCCTATCGCTTCGTACTACCAACCCCCTGATCCCATGTCCCTCCGCCAGCACGTAGACACGCTCAACCAGATGATCCTCAGCGGCGAGATCCTCGACGCGTTCGAGAAGTACTACGCCGAGGACGTCGTGATGAGCGACAACAACCAGGACCACCGCCGCGGCAAGGACGTGAACCGCGAGCACGAGAAGCAGTTCGTCGGCGGCATCACCGCCTTCCACGGGGCCGAGGTCCGCAACTCGGCCGTCCACGAGACCGGCGAGGGCAGCGGCACCGCCTTCTCGGAGTGGTTCATGCACTTCGACCACGCCGCCTACGGCGACGACACCCGCATGGAGCAGGTCGCCGTGCAGGAGTGGAAGGACGGCCAGATCGTCCGCGAGACCTTCTACCACGGCTAAACCGGCCGGTCCCCGCAAGACACAGCGCCCCGGCCGCCGCGATGGCAGCCGGGGCGTGTTCGCTAGGGTTAGCGGGAAGTCAGGGGGCCGTCTCGAAGGCGACCACGTCCCAGTCGAGGCGCTGCGATACGACGAGACCGTTCGGGTCGCCCCGGCTGCTGAGGTACGAGCAGCCAATGAAGCCGAAGCCTCGACCCGGAATCATCACGCGGTCGAATCGGCCTGCGCCTTCGCTGACGGGGAAGCCGTACGCTTCCTCCGTGTCCCACTCGTAGAGGATGCCCGAGAACGTGCCCTGCGAGGTCTCGACCGGGAAGTCAGCGTCGGCGACGGTGACCTCGAAGCCGGCGCGTCCGGGGATGCGGTAGGCGTCGCCCTCGTCTGCCGGGAACTGGTAGATGAGGTAGGCCTCGTCGTTTTCAAGATCGTTCCACTTCCAGACGCCGTCCTCGCGGTTCGCGTACCACCCGTCGGGAATGGACGCGGAGCCGAGGGTGCCCTCTATGCGGAACCACGTCTCACCGGCGAGCACGGTGTCGCGGACGACGGTGAGCGTATCGGCCGTCTGCTCGGTGACGTTTCCGTCGGCGTCGGTGCGGACGAAGTCCGTGATCCAGCGGTTGCCGATGTCGAGCGGCAGCAGGGTCGCTGGCGCGAGGTCGTCTGCGGACGGCGGTGCGGGGTCGTTCGAGTCGCAGGCCGCGAGGGTGAGAGCGGCGAGCGCGAGGAAGAGCGGGAGTCGGTTCATGGTACCAGGAGTTAGACGAGACGAAATGGCGGTACCAAGAGCGATGGAACGTCCGGCAAACGTGGGAGACAAGAGTTCCTAACATAGCGCGCCGCAGCCTCAAACGCAAGCGGCCGAGCGGAAGGCGACGCCGTCGTAGAGATCGGCGAGGGCGAGCGTGACGTCAAGGACCGGCGGGGCGACCTGCTGATTCGCCTTCGAAATGGGCAGATGTGCAAGGTCGGGCAGCCACCCCTCTGACCCGAGCCCGCTCACGCCGGCTCCATCGCCTCCCAGCCGAAGGCCAGCAGCGGCAGCATCGCGCGCGCCGTCTCGACGACGGTATCCGTAAACGCCGGGTCGCCGAGTTCGTCGTCGCGCACGGCGCGCTGGACGATGAGTGACTTCGCCTTCAGCCACTCGGCGATCTCGGAGTCCGGCTCGGCCTCGAAGCCGCGCGGCATCCGCTTGAGCGACTCCCGCGCCGAGACGGGGAGACCCGCCGCCTCCATCGCACCGGTCATCTCCAGAAAGCCGCCGGGGTCGGCGACCATGCGCGCGCGCCAGCGGCGGACGAGGGCGGTCTCGGGCCGCCAGTAGCCGCCAGCGATGAACGACGCACCCGGCTCGACGTGGAGGTAGACGCTGCCGGGGTCCTTGCGCCCACCGCTGCGCGAGAGGACGGCCGAGACGTGGGTCTTGTACGGCTGCTTGTTCTTCGAGAACCGCGTGTCGCGGTAGATGCGGAACAGCGACCGCTTGGGGTCGGCGGTGAGCGGGAGGCCGTGGAGCGGCGCGCGCCGGGCGAAGTCGGCGACGAGGCAGCGCATGGGCCACTGCAGTTCGTCGTCGAAGGTCTGCTTGCGGGGCTTGAACCAGTCGCGCTCGTTGCGCTGCTTGAGGGCGCGGAGGAAGGCGAGGCCCTCGGCGCGGAAGCCGGGGAAGGGTGGGAAGTCGGTCAGCGGCATGGCGAGAAGATGGGTGGAGGGGTAAGAGACTGTTTGGTAAGACGACTTCCGGGCTACGAGCGGCTGCGCAGGCACGGCGGCGGTGTCGCCTGGCATCGCTGATGCTCGTGCATCATCTGCTTCAGGCTCCTAGCCGCCGCCCCACTCGCACGCTCTCGCCTCCGGCTGCTCACCAAACAGTCTCTAAGCTACGGAGTCGGGGTGCCGAGGGGGTGTCAGGGGCTGCGCTGCACCGCAGCGAGGTGACCGGCCGCGCGGCGCGTCCAGGCGTGCTCCGGCCCCAGGCTCTCGCCGAGCGCGTCGACGGCCGCGCGCAGGCTGTCGAGCGCCACCGGGCGTCCCTGCGCGGCCCCGACAGCGGCTAGCTCGGCCACAGCGAGGGGGGCACTGAAGGAGTACGGGTTGCCCGTGGCGAGCGTTGGGAGGGCGGTGCGGAGAAGCTGCTCGGCCTCGCCGTAGCGGCCCTCTTCGGCGAGCACGATGGCGTAGAGCTGCTGCGCTTCGGCGAGGTACGGGTGGCCGGGGTCGTAGCGCGCCGTGCGGAAGTCGAGCACGCGGCGCAGCACCGGCTCAGCACGTTCGGGCTGGCCCCGCAAAATCCGCGTGGCCCCGAGCACGGCATGCAGTTCCCCAAGCCGGGGGTCGGAGGGCGGGGTGATTTCGAGGGCGAGGTTGAGCAGCGCGCTCAGCGCCGAGTCGGCCGCGGCGTAGCGCTCGACGCGCATCCGCGTGGTGCCGAGCACGAAGAGCGCCTCGCCCATAGCCTCGGACCGAGGCCCCGCCGCGGCGAGTGCCGCGCCGACGGCCTCTTCAGCGACGGCGACCGCTTCGGCAGGATCTCCGTACTCCAGCAGGCGCTCGGTCTGCCGCGCGAGCCCGACGGCGTACTCGGCGCTCTGCTGCCCGTAGCGCTGGCGGCGCAGGTCGAGGCTGCGCAGGTAGAACGAGTCGGCTCCGGTGATGGTGGGCTCCCACAGGCCGAGCAGGCCGAGGGCATCCAGGGTCTCGATGCGCTCCGGGTGAGGGCCGAGGTGGAACGAGTCGCGCAGGGCGAGCGCCGCACGGAGCGGGGCCTCGGCCTCGTCGTAGAGGCCGAGTTCGAGGTAGGTCTCGCCGAGGGTGTGAAGGACCGCCGCGCGGACCTCGGGCTGCTCCGGGAACGCGTCGGCGGCGGCCGCGGCGGCCGGGCGCAGGGCGTCCACGATGCGCAGTTCGGAGGGCGGCACCGCCTGGCCCTCGCGGGGCTTGGCCGCGGCGAGCGTCGAGCGGAGAAACGCCGTGACGGCCGTGGCCTGGTCGGCCGCTGCCTCGGCCCGGTCCCGCTCGAGGGCTGCGATCCGCCCCTGCCAGAGGACCGACCCGAGGCCGACGAGGAGCGCCAGGCTCAGGAGCGCGGCTACAGTCACACTCGTCCGGTGGCGGGCGACGAACTTGCGGGCCCGATACCCCGCTGTCGCCGGCTGCGCCGCCACCGGCTCGCCGGCCAGGTACCGTCTCAGGTCCGCCGCCAGGGCGTCGGCCGTTGCGTAGCGCTGCCCCGGCTCTTTGGCCAGCGCCTTGAGCACGATCGTGTCGAGGTCGCCCCGCAGCGACCGGTCGACCGGCCGCTCCGCCGCCTGTATGGCGGCCGAGGGGCGGGTCGGGGCCGTGTCGCAGATCGTCCGTTCGACCTCGCTCGGCGAGAGGCCCGCGACGTCGTAGGGCCGCTGCCCGGCGAGGAGTTCGTAGAGCACCACGCCGAGGGCGTAGACATCGGTCGCCGTCGT
>JBCDKT010000041.1 GCA_038746285.1 Bacteroidota bacterium | reverse complement strand
TGTCGCCGGCACCTGCATCGTCGGTACCCTCCTCGTGACCGCGGCCCTCGTCCAGCAGTTCCGCGCGCAGCGAGCCCTCGCGCGCCAGCTGGCGGCGGCGTCTGCTGCCTTCACAGCAGAGTCTCGCCGCCACGACCGCGTCCGCGCTGCCCGTAACGCTATCTACGACGCTGGCTACGGCGACGTGCTCGATGGCGTCTCGTTCACCGACATGGTGGAGAGCACGGAACAGTGGACAGACGCAGACCTGGAGCGGATCGCCTCGGTCTCGCCCCACGCCACCTCCGCGGTCTGATGAGTGGCCGCCAGCTTCGCGTCGCCCTGGCCGTCCTCGTCCCGACGGACCTGCCGAGCCGCTTCGACCTCCGCCCGTCCGTGACGGTCGTGAGCCGCGATCAGTTCGTGGAGAGCCTGCGCGACCGCGACGCGCTGGGAGACGCCCGCTGGCGCCGTGACCTGCGCGCGGCCCTGGACCACCTCACTGACCCTGACGATTTCCGCCAGCGCTACGTCGACGCCGGAGGCCCCATCCCTGAGGAGTCGCGCGACGAGCCCCAAGGCGAGTCGACACCGTCCTCCGACGTGCGCCGCCAGCGGGCCAGCGCCGACGTCGTCTCCCTCCGCCCGCTACAGCTCGCGGCCTGAGCCGCTCCACCCATGATCCGTGCAGAACGCACCTACATCGACCCCCTCGCCATTGTCCGCGCCGAAGACCGCTCGGACGCCAGCGGCCACGTGCTCATCGTCTGGCTGAAAGGCTCAGACCCCTCGAACAACAACGGCGGCATGAGGCTGACCGGAGACCTAGCACAGGCCATCCGGGAGCAGCTGGATGAGTTCGCCTACTCGTGGGAGAGCGAGACTGAGGAGGACGCCAGCGACGACTCGGCTAGCGACGATGAGCCCACTGGTCCGGATGTGCCCGTCAACGTGCAGGAGCCCTCCGGTGACGAGGACACCGCCAGCAGCCCAGCAAACGCCAGCGGTCCCGAGAGCGCCAGCGGTGAGCAAGCAGAGGATGCCTCCAACGAGGGCGGCTCCAACGAGGACACCTCTGGCGAGAGCACTCAGGACGGGGAGGCCCCCGACGACCTCACGGCCATCAAGGGCCTCGGCCCGAAGACACGCGACGCGCTCGTGGCCGCAGGCGTGACGACGTTCGCGGCCCTCGCGGGGACAGACCCGCAGGACATCCGGGGCATCCTGGACGGTGCGGGCGTGATGAACGGCAGCGATGACGCCGTCGCCCGCTGGCAGAAGGAGGCATCCGCACTGGCCGCCTAGCCCACCACTGCTGCCCCGCTGGCGGCGGGCCTCGGCTGCGACCGCCAGCGGGGCGCCTACCACACACCACGATGACAGAGACCCCGAACCCCGCGACCGCCAACCCCGCCGCTGACTCATTCGACCAGTGGGCTGTCGTTGAGCTCATGGGCCACCAGCAGACAGTCGGTCGCGTGACCGAAGCCCAGTTCCCAGCCGGGTTCGTCCGCATCGACGTGTTCGATACCGACCCCGGCCCAGAAGGCAAAGACGCCAGCCCTGTTTTCACTCGCGTGGTTGCTCCTTCGGCCGTCTATGCAATCAACCCGGTCTCGCGCGAGATCGCGATCGGGCTCTCGAAGCGGTGGACGCCGCGGCCAGTCGCGGCCTACGAGATCCGCCAGCTTGGCCCAGCTGATGAAAACGCCATCGCCGACGCGATCGAGGCTGACATCGACGATTACGACCCGACGATCGACCCGGATCACGCGGCCTTTGACGAGTACCCCGACGACGAGGGAATCCCGTTCAGCCTGTAATCATGCGCTCCCTTCTTCTCTTCGCCGTCGCGACTATCGTCGCCCTCGACCTCTGGCACGGAGCCGCCTCCGCGCTGGGACTGGACCCGCTAGCGCAGCTCGTGCTCGGATTGCCCGTCGGCGCCGGCACCACGTTCGCCGCATCCCGCGCAGACTTCTTCCGGCCCTCCACAGCCGACACACCTCAGACCGATGCCGACTGACTTCCCCCCTCACCGCTACGTCGTTCTTGCCCGCCGTTCAGACCGAGAGGACCACAACGGCGATTCGCTCTATGGAGTACACGGCGGGGCGGAGACGCTGGACGAGGCACAGCGCGAGTACCTCGAAGCGGTCGCCGCCAGCGGTACGACGGACGTTACCCTGGTTGAGCGCGTCCCCGTTCTCATCCACGACGGGCGGAGCGCCCAGGGCAGAGTGATACGACTGGCGGAGCGTCTCGCGTGGTGTCAGACGACGATGTTCGGTCACGGCCTGAGCGCCGACGACGTAGCCAGCCATGTCCGGTTCGGTGCCCCGGCCATCCTTCGGATGTTTGCGGGCGAGGAGATCCGTTCCGACTGGGTCGACCAGCTCGTCGAGGCCGTGCGCGAGCTCACCCAGGGAGACGAGGAGGGCGACGATGACTGATCTGTTCTACGAGACCTCGGGACACCCGGACGACGGCGTCCTCATCTACCTACGGGACCCGGAGGCCGTCGGCGGGCGCCAATTCCTCGGGAACGTTCCGCTCGACGACCCCGAAGACGCGAGAGGCGTCATGGCGGCAATCGACAAAGCCGGCTCGATCCCCCGGATCGCCAAGTGCCTGGTGCAGTCGCTTCGAGACCGGGATCTAGGCGCTTTCTCTGTCTTCGATAAGGACCACGAGGCATCGCCAAGGTTCGGAGTAGTTGTATCCGACGACCGTGAGCTGTCGCTAGCACTTGTCCGCCTATTTGAGGCGTACGACACTAACGACTGTCTTACCGCGGACGAGCTCCTGGCGGCGGCCTACGACGACCGCCAGCGGGCCGGGGGTGCCTGAGCCGTGTACGAGATCCCCTCTTCTCCGAACACACTCCGCCGGCTAGCCGCGTTCGCCAGCGAGAAGCGATTGATCGTGGCCGCAGTCGTGGTCGAGGTGGCCGTCGATGAAGCAGGCGAACAGACGTGCCGTGCCGTCCTCATCACGACGACCGACGACTCGAAGCCGTCGCTACGCGCGGTCGAGGCGGTTCCGCTCTCACCAGCTCCGGCCCTCGTCGAGTTCGTCCGCGACCAGCTCGCCTCGCTGCCCGAGCGGCGGCCCGGTTTCTCCCGCGTGTGCCTGTTCGACGCAGACTGGATCACCGCCCATAAGGCGTGGAGGCTTCACCGAAAGCCGCTGGCGGAGGCCGTGAGCGCCGTCGTCCCCGTGCGGTCCACGTCGGGCCGCCCTGTTGCCGCCTGAGCCGATGCCACAGTTCAACTTCCACCGCCAGTTCGCCGCCGACGTCGAGGCCGGGACGAAGCGCCAGACCGTCCGTGCCAGGCGGAAGCACACGCCGCGCGTGGGCCAGGTAGCCCACTGCTTCACCGGTCTCCGGACAACATCAAGCCGCCTGCTCGGCCGCTTCCCGATCACGGGCGTCCGGCCCATCTTCATCTTCGTCTGCGGCACTATCCTCCTTGGCGAGACCGGAGCCGAGAAGGTTCTGGAGGGCACGGTCGAGGAGCTGTCCGCTGATGCCGCCGACTCGTTCGCTCGGCTCGACGGGTTCGAGACGGCCGCCGAGTTTGTGGAGTGGATCCGCGAGCACCACGGCCTCCCGTTCAAGGGCCACGTCACGGTCTGGGACCCGGAGGGATGAGGGTCTCGATCGACCACGCCGAAGCCCTCGACTGGCTCCGCTCTCTCAAACCGGGGAGCGTCGACGCGGTCGTTACCGACCCGCCGTACTCATCTGGTGGTCTTCACCGGTCGGACCGTGCCGCGCGCCCTGAGGCGAAATACGCCCAGAACGGTGACGCGATCGGCCGACCGTCGTTCTCAGGCGACAACCGCGACCAGCGTTCGTGGGCGGCATGGGCGGCACTCTGGCTGATGATGGCGCTACAGGCGACCCGTGAGGGCGGACGGGTCTACGTGTTCTCCGACTGGCGCATGCTCCCAGCGCTTACCGACGCCATCCAGATGGGCGGGTGGGTCTGGCGGGGCATCGTACCCTGGAACAAGACACGCGGTAGCCGCGCGCCCCACACCGGTTACCATCGCCACCAGTGCGAGTACATCGTGTGGGGCACCGCCGGGCCGTGCGAGAAACGCAACGGAGAGGGCCCGTTTCCTGGCCTCATAACGGAGCCTGTCCGTCAAGCTGACAAGCACCACCTCACGGGCAAGCCGACCGACGTCATGCGCCAGCTCGTCAGAGCCGCGAGCCGCCCGGACGAGCTGGTGATCGACCCGTTTGCTGGCTCCGGTACAACGGCTGTCGCGTGTGCGATGGAGGGACGGCGGTTCATGGGCTGCGAGCTGTCGGCCGAGTACTGCGACGTCGCTCGCGTCCGCATCGAGGACGCTCTCTCGACCCCGGCGCTGGACCTGTGAGCGACCGCACCACCCCGCTCCGACTCGTCGAGCGGCCGCCGCTCACAGCGGAGACCGCGCGCCAGTTGGCGCAGCGTGCCGAGGACCGTGCGGCCACCGGGCACGTCGTGACGGCGGACGAGGCCTCGGCCATGCTCCGGCTGGCGCGGCGGGTCTGTGGGGTCAGGACATAAGCGGGTATCCTCTCAGCTCTCTCGCTCCAGATCCGATGCGAACCGCCGTAGCCTACGCCCGTGTCTCCACCGCTGACCAGGCCGAGGGCTACAGCCTACGTGCTCAGGACGCCGTGAACGACCGGTGCGCGGCGAAGCACGGGGGGCGGGTGGTCGAGCGGTTTCTCGACGACGTGAGCGCCAAGCAGGGCGACCGCCTGACGGAGTCGTTTGACCGCCGGCCGGGCTGGCAGTCGCTCCTTCGGCATCTCCGCGCAAACCCGGCCCGTCGCGGCGGCCCCGACCTCGTCGTGTTCAAGGACTACAGTCGGTTCTCCCGCCACGTGGCCGCGGCGTGGGCGATGCTCCATGAGCTTCAGCGGCTCGGTGTCGAGGTTCAGGCGGCCGAGCAGCCCGTTGACTGGGAGAGCCCCGAGCACGTCCACGTCGTCTCGGCTTACCTCGCCGTCCCGGACGCCGACAACCGCCGCCGCTCCAAGAACATCCGCCGCGGCGTCCGCCAGGCGCACCTGGAGGGCCGGTGGGTCCACGCGCCACCAACCGGGTACCGCGCGACATACTCCGTTCCCGAGGGAAAGAACAAGCCGCGGCGAACGGGCATCGAGCCCGACCCCACCCTAGCCCCGCTCGTCGCGAAGGCGTTCCTGCTGGCCGCCGACCCCAGCGTCCCCGTCAACGCGGCGCGCAAGCGAGTCGTCCGTCCGAACGGTCGACCGCTCTTCGGGAGCGCGTATCGGTTTGGTCAGGCACTCCGAAACCGCGCCTACCGGGGCGAGCTCCGCGTGCCGCCCGGCGACGGCCAGCCGGAGCGGTGGATCGAGGGCCGCCACGAGCCTGTCGTCGATGCGCAGACGTGGGCCGCCGTCCAGGCCCGGCTCGACGGGCCGAAAGCGAAGCCGAACGGACGCGAGAAGAAATTAAAGCTCACGCCGGAGCTGCCACTTCGCGGCCACATCCTGGACCCTCGCACCGGCGACCGCTTGACCGGGTCGGGCTCGAAGTCGCGCCACGGTTACCGTGTGTGGTACTACCACGGGAAGGGGAGAGGGGCTTTTCGGGTGAAAGCAGAAGCCGCCCACGCCGCGCTCGTAGAGTTCTACCGCGAGCTATCGCCGACTCCGGGGTTCCTCGCTGTTCTGGAGGCCGTGTGTGAGGAGGAGCTCGCCAGCCGCGCTGACGGAGCGTCGATCGAGCTGGCGAATGCCGAGACCGAACTCGCTGCCGCTGAGCGCCGCCAGCTCGACGCTGACCTCGCCGTCGTCGATGGCCGTCTGGGACCAGACGCCTATGCCCGTGTCGCCGAGCACAACCGCTCCGCCGTTGATCGCGCGAGGGCTCGCGCGCAGGCCGCACGCTTGGCCTCGGCCGACGACGTAGACGCCGACCTGGAGGCGTTCCGGTACGCGCTCCCGCTCCTGTCCGACCTCGCCGGGCTGTGGGAGGCGTCGGGCGCTGAGGGCCGCCACGCGCTGGTGGGTTCGACTTTCCCTCGTGGTCTATCGGTAGATCACGGGCAAATAGTCGAACCCTCGTTGGGTCCTCTGTTTTCGGCTCTGGCAGTGGCAAAAACGCCGAAAATGGAAACGGCCGACCCCGAAGGATCGGCCGATTTCCCGGGAAGTGGAGATGCCGGGACCGTATGGGGAGACGCCAGGAGTACTCCCCGTCTCCACCCGTCGGCGATTCTGAGGCGCTAGGGCCGATTTGAGGAGCGAGGGGGTACCGGGTGGTAGGCGGGGCGGAGGACAAACCGGTACCTTATCCGGTACCTATTCCGGTACCCCTCCAGCGCCGGGGTGCCGCCCTCCAGATGGCGACGTTCACCCCCACGCTCCGCGCGGACAAAATAGGCCAGGACGGGCTCGCCCCGGTCTATTTAGCGGTCCGCCACGCCGACACCAAACGGATGGTCGCGCTGGGGCTCCGGGTGCGGCCGAAGGGGTGGAACGAGAACAAGCGCGCGGTGCGAAAAACGGAACCCGACGCGGCCCAGGTCAACGACGCCATCGGGCAGGCCGTGTCGGAGGGGCGGAGCGAGGCGGCCCGGCGGACGGCGGCGCGCGAGCCGGTCTCGGCCGACGCGCTCGCGGGCCACCTCCGCCGGTGGGTGTCGGGGCCGGACGACGAGGCGCAGACGGAGAACTTCCTCCCGTTCTTCCGGCGGTGGGTCGACGCGTTCGCCGAGCGGGGCCAGCCGTCGACGTACAAGGCGTACCACACGACGTGCAACCGGCTGACCAAGCATGCGCGGGGGCGGCTCATGTACGCCGACATCACGCCGGCCTTTCTCCGGGCATGGGGCCACTCGATGCGGGCGCCGGAGCCCCACGGCGAGGGGCTCAAGCAGAACTACGTCCGGAAGCAGCTGACGACGACGCGGACGGCGCTCCGGGCGGCCGTCCGCGACGGCCACGCCCCAGACACCTTCCGCGACCCCTTCGACCGTCTCCAGGGCGACGCGCTGCTCCGGAGCGAGCGGGTGGAGAAGGGTCGGCTGACGGTCGAGGAGGTGGCCGCGCTCGCGGCGGCCCGGTGCGAGCCGGGGTCGCTGGTGGAGGCGGTCCGCGACGGGTTCGCGCTCGCGTTCTACGCCGGCGGCATGCGGTTCGGGGACACGTGCCTGCTCCGGTGGACCGACGTGGTCCGCGACGCGGCGGGGACGGCGGTGAAGCTGAGCTACGAGGCGGAGAAGACGGGGAAGGCGACGTCGATCCCGCTGATCCCCGAGGCCCGGGCGATCGTCGACCGGTACGCCGAGCGGCGCCCCGAGGCGGTGGCCGAGGGCGGGTTCGTGCTCCCACTCCTCGACGGGCGGTCCGTGTCGACGCCGGCGAAGCGGCGGGCGGCCGTCGCCAGCCGGAACGCGTACGCGAACGAGATGCTGAAGGTGCTCGCGAAGCGGGCCGGGATCGCGCACCCCGAGCGGGTGACGACGCACCTCGCGCGGCACTCGCTGGCGGCCCACCTTCTCGAGGCCGGGGTCGGGGCGCACGGGATCAAGGAGGTGCTCCGGCACGCGTCGGTGACGACGACCGAGCGGTACCTCCAGGGGTTCAGCCGGGACCTCCTGGACCAGGCGTACCTCAACGCGTTCGGGGCCGGGGACGGCGCCTCCGACGAGACACAGCCCGACGGCGAGGCGGAAGGGCGTTCGCCGTCAGATCGGTAGCGTAGTGCCCTGCGGGTCGGTAGCGTGTGGCTTTAGGCGGGCTGGGATTGCCTTTCGACAGGGGTGTACCTACACTTCCATGGAATCGTAGTTACATCCTGTGGCTTCCCCCCTCATCGACCGCGACGCCGAGCAGGCCGCGCTCCGCCGTCTGGCCGACTCCGGCCGCCCTCACCTCGCGCTCCTGACCGGGCGCCGGCGGGTGGGGAAGACGTACCTCCTGACGCACACGTGGGGTGAGCGGGCCTCGTTCTACTTCACGGCGTCGAAGACGACGCCGGAGGTCAACCGCCGCCAGCTCGTCGAGGACCTCGCGGCGTGGTCGGGCGAGGACCTGCGGGCCGAGGACTACCCGACGTGGCGGACCGTGTTCAACCTGCTCATGGACCTGAGGGCGCCGGGCCCGCTCGTCGTCGTGCTCGACGAGTTCCAGTACCTCGGCGACGGCGACGCGGGCGCGGCCGAGGTGGCGTCCGAGCTCAACGCGGCGTGGGAGCGGCGGCGGCCCGAGCGCCCGTTCCTGATGGTGCTCTCGGGCTCGGCCGTCGGGACGATGGAGGCGCTGGCGGGAGGGGGCGGCCCGCTCTACGGCCGGTTCTCGTGGCACGGGCGGCTCCGGCCCTTCGGGTACTGGCACGCGGGCGAGATGGCCCCTTTCGCCGACCTGAGGGAGCGGGCGCTGGCGTACGGCGTGTTCGGAGGGACGCCCCGGTACCTCGCGGCCGTCGACGCCGGCCGGCTGCTGGCGGAGAACGCGGCCGAGCTCCTGCTCGACCCGAAGGGGGAGGTCCGGCTGCTCGTGGAGACGGCGCTCGAGCAGGAGGAGGGGCTCCGGGACGTCTCGAAGTACCGGGCCATCCTCCGGGCCGTCGCGAGCGGGCGGACGACGCGGAACGAGGTCGCACAGGGGGCCGGGCTCGGCAACGACCGGGCGCTCCGGGACAAGCTGGACCGGCTGATCGAGCTGGGGTACGTAGAGACGCGGGGCAACCTCGACGCGGGGCCGTCGGCGGCCATCCGCTACGGTGTGGCCGACGCGGCCTTCCGGTTCTACGAGCGGTTCGTGGCGCCGAACCGGTCGGCCCTGGAGCGGGTGCCGGCCCGGCAGGTCTGGGACGAGGCCGTGGCCCCGTCGCTCGACCAGTACATGGGCCACGAGTTCGAGCGCGTGGCCGTGGAGGCGTACGACCGGAGGGCGACGGCGTTGGGGCTCCCGATCGTGTCGGAGTGGGGCCGGTGGGAGGGCGTCGACCGGGACCGCCAGCCGGTCGAGCTCGACGTCGTCGCGCGGCTCCTGGGGGGCGGCGTGCTGACGGGCGAGGTGAAGTGGAACCGGGAGCCGGTGGGGGCGGCCGTCCACGAGGCGCACCTCGACAAGCTCCGGCGGATGGCGGCGTCGGGCCGGGGGTGGGCGCACGAGGCGCTCGAGGACGGCGCGCCGCTCCTGTACGTGGCGGCGGGAGGGTTCGCCGAGGGGTTCCGCGCGGCGGCCGAAGCCGACGGCCACGCCGTGACGTGCTGGTCGCTGGAGGACCTCTACGCCGCCGCCCCAAGCGACTCAGAGGGATGACCACGAAAGACCATCTTGCGTCGGAGGAAAGATCCTCTTTCGTCGGTCGGGGCCAGACGCCAGTCGGCGCAGGCGAGTCGGACACGAGCGGCGGGCGTACCCAAGCCATGGAAACCATCACTCCCCACGAGACGAGCGCCGACGAGCTGGGCGCGGCGCTGGCCGACCGCCGGGTCGCGCGGGCGCTCCACTTCGCGCTCCGCGACACCCGGATGCGTCGGCGGTTCGCGAGGCTGCGGGACGACGGGCTGAGCGTGGACGAGGCCGTCGAGCGGCTGCGGGGGCCGCACCGCGACGCCAGCGGCCGGCCGTACCACCTCAGCGAGGAGCGGGTGCGGGCCGTGGTGTACCGAAAGTGACGGCGCAGGTGGTACGAACTGTCGGTATTTGGCGCTAGGTACCGACGTTCCGTACCACTCCGCGTACCGTCAGTGCGCCGGCTGATCGAAAGGAAAGAGGTCGGCTGAATGAAAGGTGGGGCGAGCGGTGGACTCCCGTGAGGTCGGGGAGTCGACCTGGACGGGCGCGAGTGCGGCGCCGAGGTTGGGCGCTCCTTCACCCCCCAAACAGACCCATGGCCATCCTCGACCGGGGCATCCTCGGCGGCGGACGGAACGCCGTCGGCACCGTCGTCATGACCAAGTGGCGCGGCAAGGACGTGATCCGCGCCCGCGTCACGCCGACCAACCCCCAGACCGCCGCCCAGACGACCCAGCGCGACCTGTTCGCCCAGCTCACCCGGGCCGGCTCGTCCCTCATGGACGCGTTCGTCCGCCCGTACTGGCGCCGGTTCGAGCGGAGCGGGCGGAACGCGACGACGGCGTTCAACGAGTTCGTCCGGGCCAACGTCCGCGTCATGCGCGCGGACGGCGTGCCCGGCGCCGACGCCGGCACGTTCGACGCGGCCCAGATGCTCCTCACGCGGGGCGGCCTCGCCCCGGCCGAGCCGCTCGCGCTCGCCGACGACGGCGCGGGCGACACGCTCGTGACGTGGGACGCGGCTGGTGGTCAGCCCGACGACGCGGTCGCCGTCGTCGTGGCCGGTCCGGACGGCGCGGCGCAGGACGTCATCACCGGGCTCACGCGGGCCGACGGCCAGGCCGCGCTCGGCGTGCCCTTCGCCGACCGGGCCATGTACGCCGTCCACGTCGTCCCGTACCGGCCGGTCGCCGGCGGTGACCCGAAGCTGGCCTTCCACGGCTCGGTCCGCTACGACGCCGACGCCAACGGCGGAGCCGGGGCCGACGTCGTCGTGACGGGCGCGAGCAAGCGGGCCGCGTTCCAGAACGGCGGGGCCGAGCAGGGCCCGGTCCCCGACGACCCGGGGGCGCTCGTCTAGCCGCGGGCTGAGAGCCCTAGGCTGACGCCGCAGCTCACCCGAGGCACTGGCCTCGTTCCCACTCGCCTCGACCGCTCCCTAGTGGGAGTTGGTCAGGAGCGAACTGGGAGCGGGGCCGGCGTTGTCTCCGCCCGGACCGATGGCCCCCGAGACCGATGGACTCCCGCGCTCATACCCCGACCGTCGAGCGATGGCTCGCGCGGAACGCGCTCCACCTCGTCGTGGCGCTCCTGGTCGCGCTCTTCGGGTGGAGCGCGAACCGGACGCTCGACGGGATCGCCGACGACATCGCCGTGAACACGGCCCGGCTCGAGCGGCTCGGCGAGTCGCTCTCGGGCGTCCTCGTCGAGCAGGCGAGCCACGAGCGGCGGATCGAGCACGTCGAGCGCCGGCTCGACCACCTCGAGGACCGGCTCGACCGGTAGCCCGGCCAGGCATCTGGCTTCATACCCACTCACCCCGCGGACCGATGAAGGCCGAGAAGTTCCTGACCGCCCTGCTCCTCGCGACGGGGACGGCCGTCTACGCCACGTTCACCGACGGTGGCGACGGGGCCGTGACCCCGATCGAGCTCTCGGGCTTCGCGGCCGGGATGCTGAAGGCGGCGCTGGCCGTCGGGCTGTTCTGGGCGTTCGACCGGTACGTGCTCGACGAGGTCGACACCGTAGCCGAGTTGAAGGCGGGGAACGTGGCGTACGCGCTGGCGCTCCTCGCGCTGGCGGTCCTGCTCGCGGCGACCGTCGCGACGGCGCAGCCGGCCACTACGCTCCCGGTCGTGACGGAGACGGACGGCGAGGCAGCGTGCCGATGCGCCTGCTCGTGCGCGCCGCCAGCGGACGGCGGGGCGGCGGCTGAGCTACCCACGCCGGCACGGGTGTGGCCGGCCCACCTCGACACGGCGCTAGCCTACGTAGGGACCGTCGAGCGGGGCGGGACCAACCGGGGGGCGCGGGTCGAGCGGTTCCTGCGCTCGGTCGGGCTCGGGCCGGGCAACCCGTGGTGCGCGGCGTACGTGAGCTACGTGCTCGACGCGGCCGGCGTCCGCGCCCCGCTCGACGGCCGACGGCGCGTGATCCGCTCAGGGCTTGCGGCCCGGTTCATCACGGCGCGGAGCATCAGGGCGAGCGAGGCGCTCCGAGGCGTGAAGCGGGTGCCACCGGGGGCTGTCGTGGTCTGGCGGAAGGGGAACGGGCCGTTCGGGCACGCCGGGTTCGCGGTGGCTTGGGACGGGGCCTCTGGCGAGACGGTCGAGGGGAACACGTCGCCGGGCCGGGCGGGGAGCCAGCGCGACGGGGACGGGGTGTGGCGACGACAGCGGCGAATCACGCCGGGGAGGTACTTCCGGATCGTCAGCTTCACGCCAGTCGATCACCGGACCTGGTCATAGTCAGGGCGGCAGAGGGGCTGATAGCTTACGCGGGTCTAGCAACGGTCCCTCTCCGTCTTCTCAACCGCTCCGTGCTTTCAATTCAGCAGATCTGTGTCCCGCGCCCCGAAGTCCGTAGCGGCAAACTCACCGATGAGATCTTCGCAGCCAAGCTGAACGCGGTCATCGCCGGCGAGGCGGACCCCGTCTATCAGGACCCCTCCCGCTTCTTCGCCAACACCTACCCCACGGAGGGCCTGCGGACACTGCTCAAGGAGTCCCTAGGCCGGGCGACGGGAGCGGCGCCGACGAGCAGTCCGGTGATCCGACTCGAGACCGCGTTCGGAGGAGGCAAAACGCACAACCTGATCGGTCTCTACCACGCCGCGGCAGGGAACGCGTCGGCGCAGGACGTTGAGGGGCTCGTGGACCCGGCCTTCCTTCCGGGTTCGGGAGCGCTCAGAGTCGCTGGGGTCGTGGGCACGGACCTGAGCTCGTCGGATGGGCTGGTTCACGCAGACGGGACGCGGACGTACACGTTGTGGGGTGAGCTGGCGTACCAGCTCGGCGGTGCCGACGGGTACGCGAAGGCACGCCGGAGCGACGAGGAGCGGGCGGCGCCCGGCACCTCGCTTCTGGACGAGGTGCTCGGGGACCGAGGCGCCGTCATCATGATCGATGAGATCGCGCGGTACCTCGAGACGGCGGAGGCGATTGAGGTCGGGAAGTCGACGCTCGCGGACCAGACCGTGGCCTTCCTTATGTCGCTGCTGGAGTTCGCAGCGGGCCGCGAGCGGGTGTCCGTGGTGTTCACGCTGGCTGGAACCGGCGATGCCTTCGCGAAGCAGACGGCGCGGGTGCACGACGCGCTGGACGAGGCACGGAAGGTGTCGGCCCGGCAGGAGATGGTGGTACAGCCGACGGGTGAGACCGACATCGCAGCGATCGTGCGGCACCGGCTGTTCGAGTCTGTGGACGCAGCGGCGGCCGCGGAGACGGCGGAGGCCTACGCCGAGGCCTTCCGTATGTGGAGCGACCAAGGCACAGACTTACCGAGTCGTGCACTCCAGGCTGACTACGCTCGGGAATTTGAGGCGGCCTACCCTTTCCACCCCGAGCTCCTGACGACGCTGTCGAAGAAGACGGCGACGATCCCCAACTTCCAAAAAACGCGCGGGGCGCTCCGGCTTCTGGCGCGGGTGGTGAGGGCGCTCTGGGAGGACGGAGCCGTCGAGGCGCCAAGCGTTCACCTCCACCACGTCCCATTGGGCATAGAGGGAGTGGCAAACGACCTGACCAGCCGGCTCGATCGGCCCGCGTTCAAGCAGGTGATCGAGGCTGACATCGTGAGCGCGTTGATGGGATCCAAGGGGAAGGCGGAGGAGGCCGACCGCGAGCACCTCGCGGCGGGCCGGCCACCCTACACCCAACGGGTGGCGGCGACGGTCTTCGTGCACAGCTTGACGCTGGGGACGGCGACGGGCGTGGAGCCGGCCGACCTCCGCCTCGCCGTGCTCGAGCCGGGAGGAGACCCGCTGCTTGTGGAGCGAGCCGTCGACCGGCTCACGGACACAGGCTGGTTCTTCGACTTCGACGGCCACCGGTACCGATTCAAGACCGAGCCCTCGCTGAACAAGATCGTGTCCGACGAGACGGACATGGTGGGCCGGACCGCGGCCAAGTCCGAGTTGGATGCCCGGATCAAACAGGTGTGGCGACGGGGAGTCCTCGACCCGAGATACTTTCCCGACGACGCAGGGGACGTGACCGACGACGCGGCGCTCCCCAAGCTCGTCGTGCTCCACTACGACGCCGCCACGGTCGGTGCCGAGACGACCGAGCCGCCAGAGCTCGTGCGTCAGCTGTTTGACCATCAAGGCTCGCAGGGGGCGTTCCGGCGGTTCAAGAACAACCTCATGTTCCTGGTCGCGGACGCCGACCAAGCGGAGCATCTCGTGGACGTGATGCGGCGCTACCTCGCGATCGGCCGGATCCTCGGCGATGGAGAGCGGATGCGGGGGTTCTCCGCCGAGGACCGGAAGAAGCTGAAGAAGCTCAGCGAGGCGGCCGAGTTGGAGGTACGCGTGGCCGTGACGAAGGCGTACCGCCACCTCTACGTGCCGCGCGCCGACGCGGCCGCCGCACACGGAAACCTCGCACACGAGGTGCTGCCTGCTCAAGACCAGGGGCAGGTCAAGCGGGATCAGAGCGCCGTCGTGCTCCGGGTGCTCCAGGACCAGGCGAAGACGCTGACGGGCGACGACAAGGCGCTCTCGGGGGCCTACGTCCGGAGCCGGGCGTGGGAGACGAACCAGACGCACCTGACGACGGAGGAGCTGCGGAAGGCGTTTGCCCGCCGGATCGCGCTCCCGTTCCTGCTGGACCCGAACCAGCTCAAGAAGACGATCCGCAACGGGGTGGAGCAGAAGCAGTGGGTGCTGTTCGACACGCGCGAGGGCGTCGGCTACGACCACGAGTCGCCCCCACCGGCGGTCCAGCTCTCCGACGACGTGATCCTGTACACGCCGGAGGAGGCCGCGGCCCGGT
Source organism: Bacteroidota bacterium (assembly GCA_038746285.1). Lineage (NCBI taxonomy): Bacteria > Pseudomonadati > Bacteroidota > Bacteroidota bacterium. The sequence continues at coordinate 20,045 of JBCDKT010000041.1, read as the reverse complement.
CGCTCCCGATCAAGGGGAAGGAGGCGGCCGGCGCGGGTGACGCATCTGGTGATGGGAGCGCGGGCGCCGTCGAGACGTGCCCCGTGTGCGGCAACCCGGCCGAGGCGTGCACCTGCGGCCAGGGGGAGTCGGCGACGGCCACCGCTGCGCTACGAGGCGAGGGGCCGCCGCAGCAGGCGGTCCAGCAGCTCCTCGACGCGTGCCACGACGCAGACGTGGAGTCCATCGGCTCGCTGGCGGTGCGGTTGGACGGGACGGGGACCTCCGGCGCCGATGGGATGCGCCGCCTCGGGCTCGCGCTCGCCCAGATGGGCCGGGCGGAGTACGTCGTCGATGTGACCCTGACGGCCGAGTTCGCCGACGGGCAACACCTCCAGATACAGGGCCGCCTTTCGGACGCGCTGTACAAGCGGCTGAAGCAGACGACCGACGGACTGGCCCAGGAAGCGAGCGACCTCCAGGTGGCGCTGGGCGTGACGGCGATGTACGCCGACGCTCTCCCACTGGCGGGCGACCGGTTTGGTACGATCCACGACGTGCTCACGACGACGCTGGGGACCGCCCGGATCACCCTCCGCGCGACGGTGGCCGAGCAGGTGGACGCATGAAGGCGCTCTCCATCCGACAGCCTCGCGCGGCCCAGACCGTGGACGGGGCCCGGACGCTCGACGTGCGGACCTGGGCGACGGAGCACCGCGGGCCGCTGGCGGTCCACGCCGGGAGCACGCGACGGGTACGACGGATCCGGGGGCTCGGGTTCGTCCCCGAGGCGCTCCACTACGGGGCCGTGGTGGGTACGGTGACGCTCGTGGACGTGGTGCCGGTAGACGAGGCGGCCTGGGAGGCGCGGCGCCACGAGCACCTCCACGATGGGCCGTTCCCGGGCGGTGTCCAGTACGGCTGGCAGTTCGAGGACGCGCGGCGGCTGCCGCGGCCGGTGCCCGTGCGGGGGCGCATGGGGCTATTCGACGTAGAGGAAGACCGCCTCGGGGCCGTGTACGAGGGGGACGCGCTCCGCCAGGACGCGCACGAGCCGACCTACGACGCCGGTCACCTCGACGAGACCCGGCCCTTCGCGCTGTTCACGCTCCCCGATGGCGACGGCTACCGCGTGGCCCTCTACCAGCACGTCCGCCAGCGCGATGAGTCCCAGCCGATGCTTGGAGAGGCGGTCTCGGTGCCGGGCGCGCTGTGGGGGATCGAGCTGGGGGGCGACGCGCTACGGGCCGTCTCAGACCGACTGCTGGCAGCGCTCCGCGCCAACGGCCACCGCCCCTCTGACCTCTCCCGCCGTCCGAAGGCGCCGTTCTACCTCGACGAGGTGACCGGTCTCCGCCTCGCCCTCGTGTTCCTCGCCGTGAAGCCGCTGTCGCGGTACGACCGGATCGAGGCGATCTCAACTGGCGTGCGCCACATGAGCGACGAGGAGGCCTACTACTGGTTCTCGAAGTGCAGCGGCGGAACGCAGGCCTCGAACGCACAACGCGCGCTCCGGGTGCTGCTCGGCTCCTAAGTCCGATCGTTCTTGGACTGCCCCGCCCGGTACCTTCCGCACCCCCTCCGCACATCTACTGACGCCCGATGCCCGACCGCCCCGACGTTCTCCTCGAAGACTGGCTCCCTTTTGAAACTGTGGGAGCGGAGAGCTTGCGGGACCAGAGCGCAGCGCTGAAGCCTCCGCTCAACCGGATCCACGTTTGGTGGGCCCGACGACCGCTCACCGTCTCGCGTGCGACGATTGTGGCGAGCGTGTTACCGCCCTACGACGGGTTGCCCGAGCGCTTTCGCGATCGCTTCCCGACTGAAGAGAAGTACCAGGCGTGGTTCCTTCGGCTGCTCGGTATCCTCGGCGATCCGGTGGCGGCGCGGAAGCTGATCCAGGCCGACAAGGCTGGGAAGATCAAGCTGACCAAGAACCCCTACACGCACGACCGGGCGTTCACGGTCAACCCAGCGCCAGAGGACCTCGCGCTGATGCGTCAGATTCTGAAGGAGACGTGGGGCGAGGAGCGACTGACGGTGATGGACCCGTTCTCAGGTGGCGGCTCCATTCCCTTCGAGGCGCGCCGGTACGGGTTCAACGTGGTGGCAAACGAGCTGAACCCGGTGGCCTGCACGATCCTCGAGGGGACCCTGGACTTCCCCTTCCGCTTTGGTAAGAAGCTCAGAGCTGAGATCAAGAAGTGGGGGGCGGAATGGGTAGCTCGATCAGAAAAGCGGCTAGCGCCATACTTTCCGAAGGCCGCGGGCGAGAACGTCCAGGCATACCTCTGGGCACGCACCGTGGCCTGCCCGACGACCGGCAAGCCGGTTCCGCTCACACCCAACTGGTGGCTCGGCAAAGATCCAGATGTCGCCGTCAAGCTCCTCGTCCGTGACGACTGGGAGGTACCTCGCTTCGAGATCCGGAGCGGGGCTGACATCGACTTCGACCCGACCGACGGGACGGTTTCGTACGGCACAGGTCGCTCGCCCTGGAAGGGCGACACCATCGACGGCAAGCATATCAAGCGGGAGGCTCAGGCCGGGCGCATGGGGCACATGCTCTACGCCGTCGCGCTCAAGCGATCGGGCGGTTTCGACTTCCGACCGCCGACGGACGAGGACCTCGATGCCATCGAGAAGGCATCGGCGGAACTCGCTCGACGGCGTCCACGCTGGGAGGCCGAGGATGTGATTCCGACCGAGCCCATCGGGATATCCAACTACGACCGCGGGCATCGGCTCTACGGGATGGAGAACTGGGCCGACTTCTTCAACGACCGCCAGCTTCTCTCGTTGGGCACGTTCAGCGAAGTCTTGGCCGAACTGAAGCCCGAGATCCAGAGGGAAGTAGGCGGGGAGCGAGCGAGGGCGCTCCTGACGTACCTCGCGTACGTGCTCGACAAGGCTGTCATCTACAACTCAGTAGCGGGGCGGCTCGACCCGAGTCGAGGCATCCGGAGCATCTTCGACAAGCACAACTACTCCATCGTCTGGAGCTACGGCGAGTTCGATGCGGCCGCAAACCTGCTGCCGTGGGCGGTCGACCAGATCGCGGACTCCTACCGCGACTTCGTCAAGCTGGCGCCTGACGCCGACGCCTCGCTGAACGGGAGCGGCCCGCTCCTCGGTGACCTCACACTCCGCAAGGGCTCGGCGGCCGACCTCACCGGGGTCCCCGACACCTCCGTCCACGCCGTTGTCACCGACCCGCCGTACTACGACAACGTCCAGTACGCCGAGCTGGCCGACTTCTTCTACGTCTGGCTCAAGCGAACGGCTGGCGACCTCTACCCCGAGTGGTACGGGGCCCAGCTCACGAACAAGGACGACGAGGCCGTGGCCAACCCAGCCCGGTTCGCTGACCTCGGCCGGAAGAAGGGGCAGCTCGCCGACCGCGACTACGAGCGGAAGATGGCCGACGCCTTCCGCGAGGCCCACCGCGTGCTCGTCGACGACGGCGTGCTGACGGTGATGTTCACGCACAAGAAGGTCGAGGCGTGGGATACGCTCGCGACCGCGCTTATCCGGTCCGGGTTCACCGTCGAGAGCTCGTGGCCAGTCCATACCGAGAGCGAGCACTCGCTCCACCAGGCCAAGAAGAACGCGGCCAAGAGCACGATCCTCCTCGCCTGCCGGAAGCGCCAGGCGGACGGAGAGGCGGTGTGGTGGGAGGACATCCAGGCCGAGGTCCGCCGGACGGCCCGACAGACGGCCGAGGAGCTGTCCGAGGCAGGCGTGAGCGGCGTGGACCTCTACGTAGCCACGTTCGGCCCAGTCCTCTCGGTGATCTCCAAGAGCTGGCCGGTCCTCACGAGCGAGATCGACGAAAAGACCGGCGACCCACTGCCGCTCCGACCGGACACGGCGCTGTCGCTGGCGCGCGAGGAGGTCGTTAGTCTCCGGAAGGCGGGTCTGCTGGGCGGGCGCGATGTGGCGTTCGACCCGCTCACCGACTGGACGCTCATGGCGTGGGACGCCTTCCAGGCCGCCCGCTTCCCGGCCGACGAGGCGCGGAAGCTGGCGCTGGCGCTGAACCTCGAGATGGAGGGCGACCTCGTCCGCCACAAGATCGTGACCAAGAAGGGGAAGGACGTGATCCTGGCCGAGCCGAAGACGCGGCGCGGCAAGAGTGCCGTGAACCCCGAGGCCGATACGTTCGACGCGCTCGTGGATGCAGTCCACACGGCGATGCTCGTTTACGCTGAGGACGGCGGAGCCGCGTGCGAGGCGTTCCTGAAGCGGACCGGGCTCCTGCGCGATGGCGCGTTCCGGTCGGCCGTCGAGGCGTTCGTCAAGGCCGTGCCGCGTGTCCAGAAGGAGGGCAAGTTCCTCCGCCCCGAGGCGGCGCAGCTGGAGGCGCTGCGGGCCGCGTTCTTTCCCGACATCGAGCCGCCCGAGGACCCGATGGAGGAGGTCCAGGCCGAGCTGTTCGCCTAGGTCGTGGTATCGCTTCGCGACCACGACTTCCGCCCGTCGTACGGGGCTTCGGACGACCGCCTGCACGGGTTCTACATCCCCGCGCTGAGTGCGAGCGTGCGGTACGACCGGAGCGCCGGGTTCTTCTCCAGCCACACGCTGGGGATCGCAGCGGCGGGCCTGGCGCGGCTGATCGCGCGCGATGGCCGGATGCGGCTGCTCGTGGGCGCACAACTGAGCGAGGAGGACGTCCAGGCCATCGAGGCCGGGGCGTCGCTGGACGAACGGGTTTCGGAGGCGATGAGCTCGCGCCTCGATGAGGACGCCGAGGGCGCGCTCCGCGACCGGCTGGCGGCGCTGGCCTGGATGGTGGCCGAGGGCACGCTCGAGGTCAAAGTCGTGCTACCGAAGGGTCCGAACGGGCTTCCCCTCTCGGGCGCCGTCGCGCGGGAGTACTACCACCCCAAGACGGGCATCTTCACCGATGAGGCCGGCAACCGTCTCGCGTTCAGCGGCTCCTCGAACGAGTCCGTCAGCGGGTGGATCAAGAACTACGAGGAGTTCTTCGTCTTCACCTCGTGGGGCGGGGGTGACGTGTGGATTGGCGAGGCGCAGCGCCGGTTCGACCGGTTGTGGACAGGGACCGAGCCGGACTGGATCGCAATGGAGGTGCCCGAGGCGGCGCGGAAGAAGCTGCTTCGTTACACGCCGGACCGGCCGCCGTCACGAGACCCGCACGAGCGGGGCGAGGACGAGCTTCCACAGCCGGAAGACACCGAGCAGTCCACCCTCACGGATCGTGCGGTGGCCCAGTACCTCCTAGACGCGCCGCGGCTGCTCGGAGCGTCGGGGCTGGGCGCCGCGACGAGCGGGGTGGAGCCATGGCCACACCAAGCCTACATCGCGCAGCGTGTGGTGGAGACGTTCCCCCGCCGGTACCTCGTCGCCGACGAGGTCGGGCTGGGAAAGACGATCTCCGCCGGCCTGGCAATCCGCCAGCTCGTGCTCTCAGGCCGGGCACGGCGGGTGCTGATCCTGACGCCGAAGTCGGTGCTCCGGCAGTGGCAGGAGGAGCTGTTCGAGAAGTTCGTCATGAACGTGCCGGTCTACGACGGGCAATCGTGGGTGGACATCTACGGCGAGGTCACGCCGGTGGGGACAGGTAATCCGTGGGACGCGGTGGAGGTGGGGTTGGCGTCGAGCCACCTCGTCAAGCGACGGGAGCGTCAGCCCGAAGTGCTGGCGGCGCAGCCGTGGGACCTCGTGGTGGTGGACGAGGCGCACCACGCCCGGCGCAAGGACTTCCAGGACGCGACCGCGTACCGGCCGAATCGGCTCTTGGAACTGCTGATTGGCTTGGAGGCCAAGACCCGGGGGATGCTGCTGCTTACGGCGACGCCGATGCAGGTACACCCGATCGAGGTCTGGGACCTCCTTCACCTCCTCGGACTGAGTGGGACGTGGGCCGCCGACGGCCAGGAATACCTCCGGTTCTTTACCGAGCTCCGCCAAGGGCTCTCGGCCGCCGACGTGGAGTACGTGTTTGGGCTGGTCCGGGAGGAGACCGAGGTGGACGGGCTCGACCCGCACTTCGAGAGGACGGTCAGCCAGGAGCTCGGGCCGGTGGAGTGGCAGCGGGTCCGCGGGCTACTTACAGACCGGGCGCCGGCGCGGACGATCGCGCTGCTCAGCGAGGCCGGCCGAGAGGCGGCGCTGGCGTTGGCGCGTCACCATACGCCATTGCGTCGGCTGGTCATCCGAAACACCCGTGACCTCCTCCGGCGGTACATCGCACGGGGGTTGCTCGATGCCTCCGTACCGCACCGGGATGCCCAGCCCGTGTGGGTGGGGATGACGGAGGCGGAGGCCGCGCTGTACGACCGCATTGAGGAGTACATCACACACTTCTACCGGACGTACGAGGCAGAGCGCAAGGGGCTCGGGTTCGTGATGACGGTGTACCGGCGACGGCTGACGAGCAGCTTCTACGCCGTGCGGAAAAGCCTTGAGCGTCGGCTCAACTTTCTCAGAGGTCTCCAAGCGCAAGAGGCCGCGAACCAGCTGTCGGCGTTCGACGACGACGATCTCGAAGAGCTGACGCTGGAGTTCGATCTAGACGAGGCGGTCGAGGACGCGGACCCGGGCCTGTTCCAGGCCGAGATCCGCTACGTCGAGGACTTCCTGAGCGACCTCACGCTCCAAGGCTCCGTGGACTCGAAGGTGGAGCGACTGCTGCGGTACCTCCACGACGTGTTTCGCCAGCGGGACACGGTCATTGTGTTCACTCAGTACACCGACACGATGGACTTCCTGCGGGAGGAATTGAAGGCGGTGTATGGATCGCAGGTGGGGTGTTACAGCGGACGCGGCGGTGAGCGGTGGGACGGAGTGGCGTGGGTGGAGGAGACGAAGGCCGAGATGAAGCGGGCGTTCCGGGAGGGCGAGGCGATCAAGATCCTCCTGTGCACAGAGGCAGCGAGCGAGGGGCTAAATCTCCAGACGTGTGGCGTGCTGGTCAACTACGACATGCCATGGAACCCCATGCGGGTGGAGCAGCGGATCGGACGCGTGGACCGGATTGGTCAGCGGTACCCCGAGGTGTGGGTCCGCAACTACTTCTACGAGGGGACGGTGGAAGCGCGGGTGTACCGAGCTCTGGAGGACCGCATCGACTGGTTCGAAAACGTCGTAGGTCGTCTCCAGCCCATCCTCGGCCGGGTGGGCCGTCTGATCCAACAGGCAGCGCTGACGCCAGAGGCCGAGCGAGAGGCCACGCTGCAGGAGGGGCTCAACGAGGTAAAAGACGCACTCGAGGAAGCCCAGGCAGGCTTCGACCTGGATACGTGGGCCAGCGAGGCGGAGGAGGACCGCGCCACAGGGACGCCGGTGACGCTCGCCGATTTGGAGAGGGAGCTCGCCCAAGACCTCCCCTCGGCCACGCGATTCCGGCTGCACCCAACCGTCCCGAAGGCGTTCGTTGTCGAATACGGAGGTGACGATCACACCGTGACGTTCGACCGAGCAGTGGCCGACGCACATCCGTCGACCGTGGAGCTGCTGACGTACGGGCATCCGCTCCTCCCTGTCCTCCTGCGTGAGCCGCACGAGCGGGTCGAGGGGCTCGTGCCCCCGTATGCCCGCCTGGCGGAAGCCGCGCTCGGTGCCGTCGGTTGGTACGAGGTCGAGCGGGGCGAGCCGGTGCACATGGTTCAGCGGCTCCGTGAGGAGCCTCCAGCTGGGGAAGAGCCCGGAGGCGATGTCCCGGAGGCGATCGCTGCCGTGTTCCAGGAGGCCCTACAGGCCGAGAGAGAGCGCCGCTCGAAACATGAGGCGTACCAGTCCGCGGCACGCGAGAGTGCGTGGACGGCGGCGGCGCGGGCAATCGTCGAGGAGGCCACGCTCCTCGACCTTGCGCAGCACTACGCCTCTGCGCTGTTCGCGGACGGGCCGCCTCCCGTGTTCGACCAATCGGCAGCCCAGCGCCTCCGGCGACATGGGTACCCGTTCGCAGGGCTCCTCGTCAAGACGCCTACGGACGGGCTCGACATCCGGCCCATGCACCCGCGCTACCTCGAGTTGAAGGACTGGAATGTCGCCCAGCTAGCGGCCGCGTTCTCACGGCTCAAGGAGCGTGCGAAACGTCATCTTGCTGCGCTCCCGTAGTGCGGCCCCCAATGGTCGCGGCGGCCTCAGTTTGAAGCCACCGCGCCTGGACCGCCTTAGTACTCAGAGGGGAGGAGGACCGTGGTGGCGGACCGGTCGGCCTCGGTGATGACCCAGAGCCGGCCGCCCGGCGTGTCGTAGGCCGAGAGGAGTCGGGCCGGGCACGCCGGGTCGAGCGCGAGGTCGTTAGCGAGCGCGTCGTCGCGGCCGACGACGCCCCAGTCGCCGGAGCGGTGGCGCCGGAGGAGGGCGAGGACGTCGACGCCGTGCTCGCGGGCGAGCGCGAGCGCGCCGGGCGTGGCGACAAGGAGGCCGAGCGCGAAGCGGGGCGGGTGAAGCCGGTAGATGCGCGCCTGTTCGCGGACGCCCCCGCCAGGCAGCGGCCCGCCGTAGAGGAGGCCGGGCCAGCCGGCGCCGTCGCAGCCCTCGCACGGCTCGACGCCCTCGTAGGCGACGCGGCCGGTGCGTGGGTCGCGCTCGCGGTAGTGGATGAACCCGTCTCCCTTGCAGAACGGGCAGGCGGCCGGCGAGAGTTGGGCGGGCTTGGGAGCGTTGGTGAGCTTGTGGGCAGGAGCAGACATGGTGTGAGAGGCTGGGCCGCTGGCGACGGGCGCCGCCAGGGGCCAGGGTTGCAGGGCTAGGCAGCGGGACGGCGGGCGGGCAGGGCCGGACGGCCGAAGAGCCGGTCCCGGGCGGCCCACGCCTCGCCGATGACGCCGTGGAGGTGGCGCTCGCGGTGGGGCGTGACCGACGCCATGCAGAGCTCGAGCTCGCGGAGGGCGTCGTAGGCGCGGGGATGCTGGTCGCGGTAGACGACGAGGACTCGGCCCGGGCGGTCGAGGTCGGTGACGGTGAACCCGTCGCGGAAGAGGCGTTCGAAGCGGATGCGCATGGTGCAGGGGGTTGGGTTGGACAACCGCCCCGAGGCGGGACCGAGAGGCCCAGCGCCCGGGGGCTGGAAGCCCCGCATTCGCGCGCGGAGGGCGGAGGCAAAGGCCGCAGGCCGGGGGCCGCGCGGAGCCGCCCGGACGGCCGCTCGTCGGCGGGAGGACGGCGAGCACGGAGCGGAGGCGCTAGCCGGAGCGGCCCTTGCCGCAGCCTGGAGAGGCCGGGCGCGCGGACACGCGCGCATGGCCGTCGCGCCTTTCTTGCGTGAGCCCCCGGGCGCGAACCCTCACTCGCGGCCGGAGGCCGCACCTTCGTCCGCCCCCGACCGGAGGGAGGGCCAGCCCTCGGCGCATCCGCGCCGGGACCGTCAGGGCCGGGCGCCGGCGGCCCGTCCGCCTACGCCAGGCGGTCTAGAGCCGAGCGGCCCGGCCGGAGGGGCGGGCGGCGAGGCGAACCGGGAGGTCTCGGCCTGGGAGCGGGGCGGGGGCGTCCGCGCCGCCAGCGGGGCGTCGGCATGGTGCCTGGGCTCACCGAGGCGGGCGGCCCGGCCTCGGGTGGCACGCCGAGCCGAGGGCGTCAGTGGGCTCTGGGCGTGCTGTTCTCCTCGGGGGGCGTCTTCTCCCGTACAGGAGAACAGGCCCGATCAGGAGAACAGTCGGACTGAGCTGCCCTACGCAGCCTTGGGATAGTAGACGACCTTCCCGATGAACCGGACGACGGCGATCCCGCCGGTCCCCGTCCGGTACGTGTTCTCGGTGTCGGCGTCCTTGACCGGCGTGAGCGTCTCGGGCTCGTAGTCCGGGTTGTACGGGAGGAGCCGGAGGGTCCCGTCGGCCAGGCGCTGGACGCGCTTGACGACGTGGGCGTCGTCGATGGCCACGACGTAGAGCCCGTCGCCGATGTGGTCCTCGACGGGGACGTAGACGGCCCGGGTGTTGGGGGGGATCTCGGGGACCAGGGAGTCGCCGACGACGGTGCAGGACCGGAGGCGGTCGGGGTTCATGCCGGTCAGGCGCACGAGCTCGTCGCGGGGGTACGGGTCGCGTTCGAGGGCTGAGCTGACGGGCTCGCCCTCCGCGTGGCCGTCGCCGTTGACGTAGCCCTGCTCGGCCGACGGGGCCCCCGAGGCGTATCCGTCGCGGGGGACGAGGACGACGTTGGCCGGGGCCGGGGGCGCGGCCTGGGCCACGTCGTCCCACGAGAGCTCGAGGGCGTCGAGGACGCGGGCGGCCACCTCGCGCGACGGCGTGAGCGCGCCGGAGAGGTAGCGCGAGACCGACGAGCGCGAGACGTCGGCGGACCGGGCGAGGTCGGCCTGAGACAGGTCGCGCTCGGCGAGGGCCGCGGCGACGGAGGCGGCGAACCGGGCGGGGTCGATGGGCGAGCCGTCGGGGGCGGTCGGCGTGGAGGGGCCGGAGGAGCGGGGCACGGGGGCGCGGGCGGGTTCGACAAGCACTGTTGCGCAAGCATGCAACGTTGCGTAACGTTGGCTCACGTGACCAGCACGCGCAACATACCTCACGTGATGCCCTCCCGGACAACCCGATCCCGTCCCGACCTCGCTGAGAGCTATGAGCAGCGCCGCCAGGGGGCGTACGAACGCGTCGAGGCGCTCGGGCTCAAGCGCCGTTGGATCGCCCAGGAGATCGGCCGGAGCGTCCGTTGCGTGACGGAGGTGTTGCGTGGGACGGACACCGGCGGGCCAACGCTGGTCCGGATCGAGATGCTGCTCCTCGGGATCGAGCGGGGCGAGATCGACGTGCCGCCGGAGGCCACGACCGGGCGGCGGGCGGACCAGCCGGGGGCGGACCGATGAGCCTCGCGTGGATGGGCCGGGTGTGGGCGGCCGAGCGCCCACGGCGGAGCAGCCACCGGCTGCTCCTGCTCGCGCTGGCCGACAACGCGAACGACGAGGGTGTGTGCTGGCCGAGCGTGGCCACGCTGGGGCGTAAGTGCGCGACGGCCGACCGGCGGACGGTCCTCCGACAGCTCGACTGGCTCGAGCGCGAGGGGTTCGTCGACCGCGAGAAGCGGCCGGGCCGGAGCACGGTGTACCACCTCCGCGGCGAGGCGCTGGGCGGTGGGGCCGGGGTCACGGGCGACGCCCCGCCCCCGGGTGGCGCTCCGCCCACGGGCGCGGAGCCGCCCACCCGTGACGGCGGGCCCACGACGGGGGGCGGGGCCGGTGGCCCACGGGTGGGTGACGGCCTGCCCACGGCGGGCGTGACGGTGCGCCCACCCGAACCCACAGGGAACCGTCCCCTGAACCCTCAGCAGCAGCAACCCGCCGCGCGCGAGGCGGGCGGGGCCATCCCGCTCCGGATGATCGTGGGGGATGCTGCTGCTGCGATGAGAGACGAGGGTGGGGAAGATGCCGTCGCCGTCCTGGTGCGCCGCGGCGTGGACCGGCCGGTCGCCGAGGGGCTGGCAGCGCGGCACGGGGCCGAGGCCGTCCGCCAGGCGACGCGGCTGTACGACGAGCGCCGGCGGGGCCCGAAGCCGCCGCACGGGCCGGGCTGGCTGGTGTCGGCTCTGAAGCGGGGGTACGCCGGCGAGTCGGCCGGCGGGGGCTCGCTCTTGACGCACCGCGAGATGCTCGACTGGTGCGCGGCGAACGGCGGGCTCGGACGGACGGCCGAGTTCGAGCCGGTGACGGTCGAGGGCGGGGAGGTCTTGTTCCGGCGCGCGGCCGAGTGATCGAACGCGAGCGAACCCATTCCACAGAGCGATGCACGACGCGACCCTTCTCCTCCAGAGCGACGCGGCCCAGCGCGAGATCGGGCGGGCGGCGCGCGAGGCCGTGACGGCAGCCCTCGACGAGCACGGCGGCGAGGTCCGCCGGCTCTACGCGCTGCTCACCGACCAGCGGGGGATCCTGACGGTCCACCGCGTGGCCGACCTCCTCGGGGTCAGCGCGCGGACGGTGACGGAGCGGTACGTAAAGCGGGGGCTCCCGTGCGTGCGGCTGGCCGTGAACGGGCCGCCCCTGTTCCTGCTGGAGGACGTCGTCGCGTGGCTCCGCCAGTCGGACATCCAGGGCGAGGCCCGGCCGGAGGGCGGGGCGGAGACCCGGAAGGCGGCGTGACCGGCGCGACGACCGAGCGGGGGCGGCGGTGGACGACGGCGGGGGCCGGCGAGCGGCCCGTCGTGTGGAGCTACGGGGGCGGCGTGCAGTCGGCGGCGATCGCGGTCCTCGTGCTTCGGGGCGAGCTGCCGCGGCCGGAGCGGATCGTCATGGCCGACACGGGCCGCGAGGCGTCGGCGACGTGGGCCTACCTCGACGACGTCGTGGGGCCGGCGCTGACGGAGGCCGGGCTCGAAGTAGAGATCGCCCCGCACACGCTCGCGACCAAGGACCTGTACTCGGCAGACGGGAAGCCGCTCATGCCGGTGTACACGCGCCAGAGGCCGGGCGGACCCGTGGGCCAGATGCGCAACTTCTGCTCGGGCGAGTGGAAGCGGGAGGTCGTCCGGCGGTACGTCCGCTCGCTCGGGTACGGGCCGGAGGGGCGGAGCGAGCGGGGGCCGGTCGTGAACTGGCTCGGGATCAGCCGCGACGAGGTCAACCGGCTCTCGGGCGACCGGGTGCAGTGGATGACGACGCGGTGGCCGCTCCTCTTCGACCGGCCGACGACGCGGGCGGGGTGCGTCCGGCTCGTCGAGGAGCATGGGTGGCCGCGGCCTCCGAAGTCGAGCTGCTGGTGCTGCCCGTTCCGCGGGGACCGCCAGTGGCGCGAGCTCCGGGACGAGTGGCCGGAGGACTGGGCACAGGCGGTAGCACTGGAGGCGGAGCTCCGGGAGCGGGACGCCGGGCTGTTCCTCCACCGGAGCGGCGTGCCGCTGGCGGACGCCGTGCTCGGCGACGGCGACACGGACGAGGCCGGGCTCCCGTGCCAGTCGGGGTTCTGCTTCGTGTGACGCCCGCTGCCGCCGTGGTGGATATCTCACCACTCGGTGGTGGATTTGCGCAGCCGATTCCGCTCCCGGCGACTCCCGGCCGGCCCTACGCGGGACCCCCGACCCCGACGTCGAGGCCGCGGAGGACGATGGAGCGCAGCGTCGCGACGTAGGCCGGGACGTCGAACCGCTCGGGGTCCATGACCACCTGCATCGCGCACCCCTCGACGAACCCGGTCGCCACGGCCGCGAGCGACTCCGGCGTCACGCCGGGGTGCCGGTCGGGGTCGTGCTCGATGGCGGCCCGCGTGAGCGGGACGTACGCCTCGCGGTAGTCGCTGAGCGCCGTCCGGATCCGGTCCTGGACCTCGTCATTCTGGGTCCCCAAGACCCAGTAGTCGACGAGGAGCGCGACGCGGTCGCGGTTCTTCGGGAGCCCCTCGACGTCCCGGGCGAGCGCGCGGAAGAACCGTTCCGCCGGGTGGAGGTCGTCCATCCCCGTCGTGTCCGGGACGAGGACCGTCGCCTCGAGGAGGCGGTCGAGGAGGGCGAGGACCAAGCCCTCGCGGTTCTTGAAGTGGAAGAAGAGGAGCCCGTTGCTCACGCCGGCCTCGGCGGCGACCGCCCGCGTCGTGAGCCCGCCGACGCGGTCGCGGACGGCGACGCGGTAGGCAGCCTGGAGGAGCTCCTCGCGGCGCTGGGCTTCGGGGATGCGGGGGCCGGGCATGAAGATTCGGCGGAGCGTGTTGACCAGATGCTCAATATACCCTATGCTCATTGAGCAAACGCTTAATAAAGAGCCCATGCCCCCCGACCCCTCCGACTTCCACCGCGTCAACGGTGCTGCCCGGTCCCGACCAAGCGACCCCGCCGCGAGACTCCGCCCCGCGCCCGTCGTGATCGTCGTCGGCCGACCATCGCCGGAGGCCGAGGCCGTCGTCCGCCGGCTCCTCCGGGCCGGCGACCGGGCCATCGCGTGGGTCGTCCCCGCCGACGGCCGACGCGACGCGGCTCGTCTGGCCGACGCCCCAGGCGGGGCGCGGCTCACGGTGCACGAGGGGTCGGCGGCCGAGCCGGGCCTCGGCCTCCCCCACACGGCGTGGCGCCTGCTCGACACCGCGGACGAGATCTACTGCGTGGCCCCCCGCGCAGACGTCGAGACCGGCCACGTCCAGGACTTCGCCGACGAGTGCCCGCGGCTCCGACGCCTCCACGTCGTCCCGCTCGCCGCCGCGAGCTCCGGCCCGTCGGGCTCGCAGGTGTGGGCGTGGGTCCGGCCCTCGGCGGTCGTCCGCCGCGCGGTCGCCACGGCCGGCCTCCCCTTCCGCGCGCTGTCCGCGGCCCTCCGGGTCGGGGCGTCCGGGGCCTCCCTGGCCGGCGCCGTCGTGTCGGGGGTCCGGGCGTGGACGCAGGTGGTCGACGTCGACCTCGACGCGGCGCTCTCGTGGGAGGACCTCGAGCGCGACCTCTGGCCCGGCCATCCACGAACGGCCTGACCCTCTCCACCTCCTCACCTACATGCTGACGTTCACCCACACGCCCGCCCCCCCGACCGCCGGCGCTACGCCGGCCGCCGTCGAGCGGCTGCTCGACCGGGTCCGCGTCGGCCCCGACGCCGAGCGGCTCGACGTCCGCGCCCCGTTCACGGGCGAGACCGTCGTCTCGCTCCCGCTCGGCACGCCGGGCGACCTCCGTGCCGCCGTCGACCGCGCCCGCGAGGCCCAGGCGTCGTGGGAGGCCACGCCGCACGCGCGGCGCCGGGAGGTCGTGCTCCGCTACCACGACCTCGTGCTCGACCACCGCGAGGAGCTCGTCGACCTCATGCAGCTCGAGAGCGGGAAGGCCCGGCGCCACGCGGTCGAGGAGGTCCTCGACGTCGCCGTCGTCGCGCGGCACTACGCCGTCCGCGCCGAGGGGATGCTCCGCCCGCGCCGCCGCCGGGGCGCGCTCCCGCTCTTGACAACCGCCCACGAGTACCGGCACCCCGTCGGCGTCGTCGGGATCATCGCGCCGTGGAACTACCCGCTCACGCTCGCCATCACGGACGCGATCCCGGCGCTCCTGGCGGGGAACGCCGTCGTGCTCAAGCCGGCCGAGCAGACGACGCTCACGGCGCTCCGGGCCGTGGACCTGCTCCACGAGGCGGGCCTGCCCGAGGGCTTGTTCGAGGTCGTCCCCGGCGACGGGGCCACGCTCGGCCCGCCGCTCGTGGAGTCGGTCGACTTCGTCGGGTTCACGGGCTCGACGCGCGTCGGGCGGATCGTCGCGGCGCAGGCGGGCGAGCACCTCGTCCACGCCTCGCTGGAGCTGGGCGGGAAGAACCCGGCCATCGTGCTCGACGACGCCGACCTCGACCGGGCCGTCGACGGGCTCGTGCGGGGGGCGTTCGCGAACGCGGGCCAGCTCTGCGTCTCGCCCGAGCGGATCTACGTCGAGGACGCCGTCTACGACGCGTTCGTCGCGCGCTTCGCCGAGCGGGCCGGAGGGCTCCGGCTGGGGGCCTCCGCGTCTTACGACGTCGACATGGGCTCGCTCGCGTCGCAGGCCCAGTTCGACAAGGTCTCGGCCCACGTCGAGGACGCGCTCGCCAAGGGCGCCGTCGCGCTCACGGGCGGCGAGGCTCGCCCCGACCTCGGCCCGTTCTTCTACGCCCCGACCGTGCTGGAGGGCGTGACGCCCGAGATGGACGTGGCGGCCGAGGAGACGTTCGGCCCGGTCGTCTCGGTCTACCGCGTGGCCGACGAGGACGAGGCCGTCCGCCTGGCGAACGCGAGCGAGTACGGGCTCAACGCGAGCGTCTGGACGCGCGACGTGGCCCGGGGCCGCCGCCTCGCCCGACGCGTCGAGTGCGGGACGGTCAACGTGAACGAGGCCTACGCCGCGACGTGGGCCTCGGTCGACGCCCCGATGGGCGGGATGAAGGCGTCGGGGCTCGGCCGCCGCCACGGCCGCGAGGGGCTCCTGAAGTACACCGAGGCGCAGACGGTCGCCGTCCAGCGCGGGCTCCCGCTCGGGCCGGGCGTCGGCGAGGACGCCTGCCGGTTCGTCGGGCGGATGACGGCCGCGCTCCGCGTGCTCCGCCGCCTCCCCCTCGTCCGGTGACGCCCTCACGACCCGCCGCCAGTCAGGCCCTCGACGGCGTCCGAGCCACCGCGGAGCGGCTTCTACCGGGAGCCGGGGGGACGCACGTCTGGCCTCTGACTCATGGCGCCTACGCCGACCGATCCGGCTAGCCAGCGGACCCGACGCCCATGGAGATCTTCTTCGAAGCGCCCGACCTCATCCTCTTCGCCATCCCGGCGTTCGTGGTCCTCATGGTCGTCGAGGCCGTGTTCTCGGCTCGGGAGCGGCTCGAGCTCTACGACGCGAAGGACACGGCGGCGAGCCTGACGATGGGGGTCGGGAACGTGGTGATGAACCTCGCCGGGAAGGCCGCAGCCCTCGGCGTCTACTGGCTCGTCTACCGCCACCTCGCTCTCTTCCCGGACGCGCTCAGCCCGCTCGCGTGGTGGAGCTGGCCGCTCCTGTTCCTCGCCGACGACCTCACCTACTACTGGTTCCACCG
Organism: Bacteroidota bacterium; assembly: GCA_038746285.1. Taxonomy (NCBI): domain Bacteria; kingdom Pseudomonadati; phylum Bacteroidota; species Bacteroidota bacterium. The sequence continues at coordinate 3,631 of JBCDKT010000041.1, read as the reverse complement.
GAAGAGCCACGAGGTCCGGTACTTCTGGGCCAGCCACGTCGTCCACCACTCGTCGGAGCGGTACAACCTCTCGACCGCGCTCCGGCAGACCTGGACCGGGACGGTCTCCGGGACCTTCCTGTTCTGGGTCTGGCTCCCGCTCGTGGGGTTCCACCCGGTCGCCGTGCTCGCGATGCAGTCGGTGAGCTTGCTCTACCAGTTCTGGATCCACACCGAGACCGTCGGGAAGCTGCCGCGCCCCGTCGAGTGGGTGTTCAACACGCCGAGCCACCACCGGGTCCACCACGGCTCCGACGTCGAGTACCTCGACAAGAACCACGGGGGAATGCTCATCGTGTGGGACCGGCTGTTCGGGACGTTCCAGGAGGAGCGCCACCGGCCGACGTACGGGATCACGACGCCGCTCGAGTCGCACCACCCGTTCCGCATCGCGTTCCACGAGTGGGCCGACGTCTGGCGGGACGTTCTCGAGGCGCCCTCGTGGCGAGCACGAGCGGGCTACCTGTTTGGCCCGCCGGGGTGGAGCCACGACGGCTCGCGGATGACGACCGAGCAGTACCGCGAGCACGTCCGGCGGGAGGACGAAGCCGCGTAGCCGTCCCACCCTCAGCACCCGCCCCTCACGCCTTCCCCCTTGCTCCCCCCTTCGCGATGCCTTCCACGATCTTCCTGACCGGCTTCCCCGGCTTTCTCGGCTCGGCGCTCGCCAGCCGCCTCCTCGACCGCCACGACTCGGACGTCACGATCACGGCACTCGTCCAGCCCAAATACCGCGCGCTGGCCGAGGCCCGAGCCCGAGAGATCGAGGCCGAGGTCGACGGCCGACGTGGGCGGATCGAGCTCGTCGAGGGCGACATCACGCGCCCCGACCTGGGGCTCGGCGCCGAGACGGCCGCGGCGCTCCGGGCGCGGACGCGGGAGGTCTACCACCTCGCGGCCGTCTACGACCTCGCCGTCGGCCGCGACCTCGCCCACCGCGTCAACGTCGACGGTACGCGCCACGTGCTCGCCTTCGCGGAGGGCGCCGCCTCGCTCCGGCGGTTCCAGTACGTCAGCACCTGCTTCGTGAGCGGGCGGCTGCCCGGCGTGTTCCGCGAGAGCGACCTCGCGCGCGGCCAGGCGTTCAACAACCACTACGAGGAGACGAAGTACCTCGCCGAGGTCGAGGTCCAGCGGGCGATGGCCGGCGGGCTCCCGGCGACGGTCTACCGCCCGGCCATCGTCGTCGGCGACAGCCGGACCGGCGCGACGCAGAAGTACGACGGGCCGTACTCGCTCATCCAGTGGATGCTCCGCTGGCCGCGCGCGGTGCCGATTCCCGTCGTCGGCGACCCTGAGCGGACGGAGGTGAACGTCGTCCCGCAAGACTTCGTCGTCGACGCGATCGACGTGCTCAGCGCGATGGACGCCTCGGAGGGCCGGGTCTACCACCTCGCCGACCCCCGCCCGCTCACCGTCGACGGGATGATCCGCGTGCTGGGGCGGACGACGGAGCGGCGGCCGGTCCGGATCCCGCTGCCGGAGCGGCTCGCCAGCGGGGCGCTCGCGCACGTCCCCGGCCTGTCGGAGTGGACGGGGATCGGCCCCGAGACGCTCGCCTACTTCACGCTCCCGACGCGGTACGCGACGGACCACGCGACGCGCGACCTGGAGGGCACGGGCGTGGCGTGCCCACCGTTCGCGTCGTACGCCGACCGGCTCGTTGGCTTCGTGCGGGCGCACCCGGACGTCTCGGCCGCGGCGATGGTCTGACCGGTGCCCCGACGCCCACGCGTGTCCCGGCGCTCACGCGGCCGCGCGCCGTTCTCCGCCGAGGACCTGTACGGCGTCGCCCGCCTCGGCACCGACGCCGTCGCGGGCGTGACGGACCTCGTCGAGGCCGTCCACGCGACGGTCGCCTCGCCCGTCGGCCGACCGTTGCGGACGCGAGGGATCGCGGGGGCCGTCTACCGGGCGATCCGGACCGTGACGGCGTGGGTCCGGCGGGGCCTCGACGGGACGTGGGCGCTCGGCGACGCGCGGCGCGAGCGCGCCGCGCCGCCAGCCGACTCCCCGACGCGCGAGGCCCTGATCGCCGCGCTGAACGGCGTGCTCGGCGACGCGCTCGCCGCCCAGGACCACCCGCTCGCGACCCCGACCCACGTCCGCTACCACGGCCGCCCCCTCGCCCTCGATGCCTCGTCGCTCGCAGCGGCCGTGAGCGATCCGCGCGAGACGGTCCTCGTGCGCGTCCACGGGATCTGCATGCACGACGGCCAGTGGGTCGAGAGCGGTGCACCCGACGCGCTGGCGGCCGGGCTCGGGGCCACGCCCGTCGCGCTCCGCTACAACAGCGGCCGTCACATCTCGGAGAACGGGCGGGACCTCGCGGGCGCCCTCGACGCCCTCGTGAGGGCGTGGCCCCGGCCGGTGTCCCGGCTCGTCGTCGTCGGCCACAGCATGGGCGGGCTCGTCGCGCGGAGCGCGTTCCACTACGGGGCCGAGGCCGGGCACGGGTGGCCCGCGGCAGGCGCCGCCCTCGTCACGCTCGGCTCGCCGCATCACGGGGCGCCCCTCGAACGCGCGGGCTCCGTCGTCGACGCGCTCCTAGACGCGACGCGCTGGACGGCCCCGTTCGCGAGGATCGGCCGGGTCCGGAGCGCCGGCGTAACGGACCTCCGGTTCGGGAACGTCCTCGACGAGGACTGGGCCGGGCACGAGCGGCCCCCGCGAGGAGACGCCCGCCATCCCCTCCCGCTTCCAGCTGGGGTAACCTGCTACCTCGTGGCAGCGGTGATCGCTGAGGACTCGGAAGGTCGTCTCCGCCGAGGTGCCGGGCATTGGGTCGGCGACGGGCTCGTTCCCGTCGCCAGCGCTCTCGGTCGCCACCCGGACCCCGACCGTCGTCTGGCGGTGCCGCCGGGCCGGACGTGGACGGCGGTCGGGATGGACCACTTCGACCTGATCCGGCGGCCCGAGGTGACGGCGAAGCTCCTGGAGTGGCTGGCTCCCAAAGTCCGTAGTGCGGGCGCAGCCGTCGGCTCGCCGTAGGCGGGCGCTCTCCGTTTGCGGAAAACGGCCCCTTTTGCGGACCCCTTGGCAGTTCGCCCGTACCTGCCCTGACGCCGCTGATTCCGTCCGGGAACCGCACCAATGCTGGACTCAGCGGACCTGCCCGCGACTTACCCCGTCGTCGGTCAGGCACCAGAGGGCGGGCCCAGTCGTCGATCGACCCTCGTCGGAGGGCGTCGAGGTACCAGGGGTCGGCCTTGTATCGCGTCCTGGCCGTGGGTGTCGGAGACGCAGAGGAGCCGGGGCACCGCGCCACCCGTCCGGCGGGCCGAGGTCCAGCGCGAGCTCGGCGACGGGTGGCAGGGTGCGGGAGGGGCGGTCGGTCACGCGAGGGTGCCGTTCGGAGGGCTCGCGGAAGAAACCGGTACCTAATCCGGTACCTGTCGGAAACGAAAAACCCGCAACCGGCTGCGAGGCAGTCAGTTGCGGGTTTTGTCGAGTGGAGATGCCGGGAGTCGAACCCGGGTCCGAGAGGCGCTACAGTCCAGGCGTCTACGCGCGTAGTCAGCGCTTTCAAGTCTTTGCCGCGCTGGCGGGGCCCGCTGACGGGCTTCCAGTACGGCGCAGGCTGGTTGGGTCT
>JBCDKT010000040.1 GCA_038746285.1 Bacteroidota bacterium | reverse complement strand
GGTCGGGGGGGGGTGCGGCGCCGCCCAAAACACCCCCCTGGTGGGCCGACCGCCCCCGCGTTTTGGGCCCCGCCATCTCCCCCCCCCGCCGCGCCCCCCCCCCGGCGGGGGGGGGCCCGCGTCTGCGTTTGCCCCCTCCCGAGTGCTCATGTCTGAGGCCCGTCGCCTGAGCAGTTTCCTGCTGAACGCCGGTCTCGCGGTGGCCGTCGTGCTCGTCCTCGTCCTGCTCTACGCCTTCGCCGCGCGCGCGCTCAGCCCCGACGCGCAGCCGGTCCGCCGGGCCAGCGCCGGAGGACAGCCGGCCGACATCATCCAGGTCGAGGTGCTCAACGGCTGCGGGGCCACCGGCATCGCCGGGCAGGCCACCCAGTTCCTCCGCGCCCGCGACGTCGACGTCGTCGGAAGCGGCAACTACGCGGACTTCGGGCAGGAGCACTCACTCGTGATCGACCGCGTTGGGAACCGGGAAGCCGCGCTGCGGGTGGCTGCTCTCCTCGGCATTGGAGACGCCCATGTGCGCTCGGAGCCGGGCGACGGGTACTATCTTGACGCTTCGGTGGTGCTGGGCCGGGACTACGAAACGCTCCACGCCTTCGCCGACCAACCCTAGACGCTGCCCTCTTCGCCTATCCTTTTACGTTCTTCAGGTAGCTCGCTCACCATCTATCGCTCCATGGCCTCCACGTCCGCTTCCCGCTCGGTCCCGTCCTCCGCTGAACACCCGGCCCGCGGCCTCGCGGCGCTCGCCGTCGAAGCGATGCAGAGCAAGAAAGCGGTGGACATTACGGTGATCGACGTGCGCGAGGTGTCCGGCGTGACGGACTACTTCGTCATCGGCACGGGGGAGTCGAGCCTGCAGGTCAAGGCCATCGCCGACGCCGTGCGTGAGCAGCTCAAGGAGGCCGGGGAGCGCCCGTGGAAGCGCGAGGGGACGCAGCACAATCAGTGGGTCGTGCTCGACTACGTCAACGTCGTCGCCCACGTCTTCGACCGGGAGCGGCGGGCCTACTACGACCTCGAACGCCTCTGGGGCGACGCCCCGATCGAGCACGTCGCCGACGATGCTGAGACCGTGGCGCTGCTGGAGGGCGAGGGATGAGAACCGGGACTTGGCTCCTCGGCCTCGCGCTGCTCGCGAGCCTCAGCGCCTGCGGCGGCTCGTCCGAGGTGGCAGAAGCGGACACAGGGTTCGGCTCGCGCGTCGAGGAGGATGAGAACCGAGAGACGATGCTGCTCGCACCGCCGGACTCGGCGCAGGAGTACTTCTACTACCCCGCCTACTTCAGCGAACTCGACGTGCGCACGGGGCCGTTCGAGAATGGAAGGCGGCCGGTCGAACTGTTCCTCAAAGGGGCCCTCCCGGACGGCTGCACCGCGCTCCACGACCTCCGGCAGACGCGCCGGGCGAACCTCATCGAGATCGTCTTCGAGATGCGCCGGCCGAAGGGCGCGATGTGCACGCAGGTGGTCCGCCCCTACCGGTTCTACTACATGCTCGACGAGGCCCTCGCCCCGGGCGACTACACGCTGAAGCTGAACGACACGGTGCGGCCCTTCACCGTCCCACGGTCCTAACATGGAGCCCTAGCATGGAGCGCGCGGCCCGCCTTTTTCTCGCTGTCGGCGCTCTGTCGGCAGGCCTCGCCGTCATTGCCGGGGCGTTCGGCGCGCACGGCCTGGAGGGGTCCGTCACGCCCGTGCGGCTCGCGGCGTTCGAGACGGCGGCGCTCTACCATTTCATGCACGCCCTCGCCCTTCTCGCCGTTGGCCTGCTGCTGGAGCGCCGTCCGAGCCGGTGGGTGCGGGCCGCCGGCATCTTGTTCCTCGTGGGGACGGTCCTGTTCGCGGGCAGCCTCTACGCGCTCGTGCTCACCGACACGCCCCGCCTCGGCATCATCACGCCGATGGGCGGCACCGCGTTCATCGCCGGGTGGGGCCTGCTGGCTTTGGGAATCGTAAGAGCGGAGGAGCCGAAGAGCGGATGAGGCGTCGCGTCACGCTCGTCTTCCCTGCTTCCGCTCGTCCTCGTTTCTGCTCTCAGTCCTTCGACAAGCTATTCTTGATAGGCTCTCCATTTTGTCATCCCGGACCCCGATCCGGGATCTAGGGCGCGTGCCCGTAGATCCTGAAACAAGTTCAGGATGACAAGCCTGTCAGGGTGAACTTGTCGCTGCACTCAGGCCGCTTCCTCGTCGAAGAGGAGCATGAAGCTCGGGACGAGGTCGTGGGTGCGGGCGAGGCCGAGGAGCGCGTCGGCGGCGTCCTCCGGGGTCTCGTAGGTCCCGTACTCCTTGCCGTCGACCGCAAGGGCGTAGTCGATCTCACCGTCCTCGTCGGCGTCGAGATCCTCCCACTCGACGGCCTCTTCGAGCAGGAAGATGTCCCGCTCGGGATCGAACGAGGCGAGGTACAGCTCCTTCTGGCTGGCTCCGTCGATCAGGCTGACGTTGCCGAGCGCGACGTAGTCCTCGTCGTAGAAGAGCGCCTCGATGAGAAGCTGGCGGGCGAAGTGTTCGATGCTGAAAGCCATAGACGTGGGTGCTGGGTGAGGCGGTAAAATAGGACGAAAGAGGGAGGAGTGTCGAGCGGAAAGCCGCGCGGAGTGTCTACACAGCCGCCGCGCCGGAGGTTACGCCGATTCCGGCGAAAAAGTGGTACGCCTCCTCCGACGCGTGCTCCGTCGGGTTGAGCCCGAACGCGCCGGTGAGGTGGTGCAGCAGGCGGCCCGTGGCCTCGGCCTCGTCCACCGGCCGGCCGAGTTCGGCGGCGAGCGAGGTGACGCCGCGGTCCGCGATGCCGCATGGGACGATGTGGCCGAAGTACGAGAGGTCCGTGTTGAGGTTGAGCGCGAGGCCGTGCATGGTCACCCACCGGCTGCACCGGACCCCGAAGGCGCAGACTTTCCGCTCGCGCTCCGTGCCGGCGTCGATCCACACGCCGGTGCGGCCCGCCACGCGGCCGGCCTCAAGGCCGTAGTCCGCGCACGTCTGGATGACGGCCTCTTCGAGCGTGCGGAGGTAGCGGTGGATGTCGGTCGCCCGGTCGCCGTCCGGGTAGCGCAGCCGGTCGAGGTCGAGGACCGGGTAGGCGACGAGTTGGCCGGGGCCGTGGTAGGTGATGTCGCCGCCGCGGTCTACGGGGACGAACGACGCCTCGCGCTGCGCCAGGAGCGCCTCGTCGGCCAGCAGGTGTGCCCGGTCGCCGCTCTTGCCGAGCGTGAAGACGTGCGGGTGCTCGACGACGAGGAGGACGTGCGGCAGCGCCTCCGCCGGCTCGGCACGCTTTGCGTCGATCAGCCGCTCCTGGACCCGGCGCTGGAGGTCCCATGCGGCTTCGTACTCGGTCCGGCCGAGGTGGCAGACGGCAGCGGGCTGAGGCATGAGCGGAAGGGCGGAAGGGCGGAAGGGCGGAAGGGCGGAAGGGCGGAAGGGCGGAAGGGCGGAAGGGCGGAAGGGCGGAAGGGCGCAGGAAAGCTGGGAAAACTACGAAGACCGCCGCGCCTCGCACGAAGGCCCTCTTCCGTTCTTCCCCGCCTGCCCTCTTCCGCTCCTAATTCGAGAACGACACGTTGAAGGTGAAGCCGCCGTCGAGGGTCGAGGTCGAAGGGTTGCGGCTGCCCTCGCTGTCGAACTGGTTGTAGCGCACGAACGCCGTCACCCGGACCTGGTTCGAAAGCGTGTAGGTGATCGACGGTTCGAGCGAGAGGCGGGTCGTGACTTCGCCCAGCGGGTTGCGGAAGGTTGGGGTACGCAGGTTCGAGATGTCTTGCTCCAGGTCCGAGCGCAGTTCGAAGCGGCGCGTGAGGTTGTTGGCCTGGGAGGCGATCAGGCTGAAGCGGAAGTTGTTGTTGAGCCGTCGCCGGTTCAGGAACGGGAGCGGGATGCGGAGGCCCGTCTTGTTGAAGCTCACCCGGAGCGAGAACTCCCGCGTCTGCGTCTGGTTGACCTCGGCCGAGGCGGGGGTGAGGGCATAGCTCTCGCTGGAACTCCAGCGGAGGTCCGTCTGGAAGCCGCCCTTGAACCCGAGGTTGAGGCCCACGAGCGGCTGGAACCGCTTGCTGACGCGGACCGAGTTGGCCTCCAGGAACGGCGTCTCCGAGATGAAGCGCACGGTGTTTGTGATGCCGTCGGCGTTCGTGAGCGAGAGGCGCTCCTCGTTGAGCGTGCCCTCCTGCGGGTTCGAGAGGAAGCCCACGTCGTAGGTCGCCGAGTAGCCGTGCTGGAGCGTGGCCGACTGCGTCAGGGCGCGGACGATGGGGAAGTTTGCGATGCCGGTGTAGTTGACCGTCCAGTTGGGTAGCGGCAGCACGTTGAAGCCGCCGCGCCCGATGCTGCCCAGGCCGGTCACAAAGGCCGAGCGGAAGTCCTCTACGACGGCGTTTTGCGTCAGCAGGTCGCCGGACACGTTGACCCCGGCGATCGTGTCGGTGTTGATGGCCGCGCTGTAGCGCTCGCGGTGGAGGTCGAAGAAGTCGTTGTACGTGCCGCCGAGCGAGAGGATGGTGGCGCTGCCGTTGCCGCGCTCGGTGACGGTCGGGGTGCCGATGCTCTCGCGCGAGAAGGCGAACGTCCGCTGGGTGTTGAGGCCGAGGTCCCACGTCAGGTCCACGCGGAGCGCCTGGCTGAACTCGAGCGAGGTGCGCGCCCCAAGCCGGTGGTCGTCCCGGAGCTCGTCCTGGACCTGGATCGTGGAGAACTCGTCGCCGAAGAAGCGGTCCTGCTCGCCGGCCCCGATGCGCCGGTCGAAGCCGAGCCGGTAGCCGATGCCGGGGCCGTCGCCGGTGAGGCCGTCGAGGAAGCTGTAGCCGGGGTCACGGACGCCTTGGGAGCTTCCGCTGAAGCTGCCGTTGTAGGTGAGCGTGAAGTCGCGCGGCCCGGTGAGGCCGAGGAACCCGCGCCGCAGCAGGTCGACCGGGTTGGGGATGGGGAGCGGCGGGCTGGGCCGCGCGAGCGTGTCGGCCGCCGCCTGCGCGTCCGCGAGGCTCTCGCGCAGCGCGGCCAGGCGGTCCTCGCCCGCGGCCACCGAAGCCGAGTCGAGGGCGACCGAGTCGGCTTCAGCCAGGATTGCGTCCTCGGCCTCGCGCAGGTCCTCCTCGGCGCGTTCCACCCGGTCGCGCGCCGTGCGGTATGCCTGGAGGTCGCGCTCGAAGTCCTGCCGCCGGGTCTGGCGGTTCTGCTGGGCCTCCTCCTGGCTCTCGCGCAGCCGCCGGTACGGGCCGATCTTCTCGAACAGCTCGCCGAACCGAATGCTGAGGCCGCTCTGGAGCGAGGTCTGGTTGGCCACGGAGGCAACGGTCACCGTGTCGGCGCGCTGGCGCGGGTCCACGCCGGGGAGCGGAGTGAAGCGCCACGAGAAGGTACCGGTGTAGGTCAGCGGCCGGATCTGGAGCCACGATAGCGCCTCCACCCGCTCGATGGGCGACTGCACGGTCGCGCTCGTGGTTTGGTTGTAGTCGTCGGTCAGGATGCTGCGCTCGCCGGTGAGGAGGTCGCCGAAAACCTGGGTCGCCGGAACCACGTCGAGCCGGGTTACCGGGAAGATCGAGACTGAGTCCGGCGGTGTGGTCGCCCCGCCGAACTCCTGATCCAGCACCTCGGCCTGGCTCAGATTGAGGACGCGGAAGTTGTTCACGTCGCCGCCTCGGTAGTCCTGGATGAGCGTAGCGAAGGTCTCGTCGGCCCCGGCGCTGTTGAGGCTCTGGCGCACGTCGGAGCGGTACTGGAGTTGGAGGAATTGGAACGGGTTGTAGCCCAGCTCGAAGTTGCGGCGGTGGTTGAAGGTGTGCTGCTCGCGGATCGGGTAGATGAAGTCGGGGCGCTCGCGCTCGACCGCGATGCGCGCCGCACGGTCGAGGCTGTCGGTGATGGTGTTGAACGAGCCGCGGCGCGGGCGGTCCTGGTTGGCGTTGACCGAGCGGCTGGCGTCGGCCGAGAGGCGGAGGCTCTGCGGGAGCACGTTGAGCCGCAGCCCGCCGAGCACGCCGACGACCGGAAGCTCGCCGAGGAACCAGAACGGCCGCACCGTCTTCGGCCGGGGGACTGCCAAGCGGTAGGCCACGGTGCCGTTCCACTGGTCGGTGTCGTTGAACTGCTGGGCCGGGGTCCGCTGCTGGCGAAGCGTGTTCGAGTAGGTCAGCGAGAGGCCGTCGAGCGTGTAGCGGAGCCACGGGCTGCGGCTCCCCGTCTTCGAGATCGGCACCCGGATCACGCGCGAGGTGCCTACGGTTTCGGCTGCAGCCCGGATCTCGCGGATCTCGCGGTCCTTCTCCTCCGGCGTGAGCGCGTTGCTCTCCTCGATCTGGGCGATCTCCTGGGCGACGGTGATGTCACCCCGGCTCGGCGAGAAGCGCGGCGTCGAGACGTCGCGCTGGACAGAGAGGTTGACGGGAATGCGCCAGCCGTAGCGCTCGGGGATGAACTTGTGGACGTTGAGGTTGGTGGTCACGCTGTAGCCCCAGCTGTCCTCGAACGTCCGCGTCCCGAGCCCGCTCGAGAGGTCGCCGAAGCCGTCCGTCTGCTGGTCGTAGCGCGCGTTGAGGTCGACGAAGTCCGCGAGGCGGACTGTCGTCCGGGCGTAGGCGCTCCAGCCGGGCTGCTCGTCGAAGCCGGAGACGCGCAGCTCGTTGTACCACAGCTCGACGTTGACCGGCCGGGCGAAGCGGTCGCGCCCGTTGCGCACGCCGAGGACGATGTTCGAGACGTCCTTGATCGAGGGGTTGCCCCGGATGCGGATGATGGCTCCCGGCGGCGCGAAGTCGAGCGGGATCGACTGGGCGGTGTAGACCGAGTCGAGCGAGACCGGGTTGTTGTTGGCGTCCACGGCCTGGTCGCGCTCCAGCTTCAGCTTGTTGAGCGCGTCGAACTCGACGTTGATCGAGTTGAGGTCGATGAACTCGGTGCCGTTCGCTGTCTGGACGCGGACGTTGGTCTGCCACAGGCTGTCGGCGCGCTGGACTTCGTCGTTCTCGCCGATAGCGGCCAGGTCATCGGTATCGAAGGGATAGACGGGCTGCTCGATCTCGTAGTAGTCCTGGGTCTCGTTCGAGCCGAGGCGAAGGAAGACGCGCACCGAGTCCTCGCGCTCGAAGCCCTCGCCGTGGACGAATGTCCGCAGGTTCGAGTACTTCGTCAGGTCGAGTCTGTTGGTGTACGGCTTGAAGATGGCTCGCTCCTGCCCGTCGCCGAGGTCGTCGACCCGGAGCGCGAGGGCCTGCTCGCGCTGCGGGATCGTACGGCCCGACGTGGGGTCGCGCGAGAAGGACTGGACAGCCCCGTTGGGGACCTCGTACTGGTCCGGGTTCTCCTCCGTGTTGATCGTCGCGATGAAGGACGTCGGGATGTTCTCGAAGTTCTCGTTCGGGAGTCCGGCTTCGCCGTCCTCTAGGTCGTCGTCGGGACCTTCCTGCGGTCCGATCTGCTCGGACTTGAGCCACTGGCTTCCGACGAGGTCGAGCGTGGCGAAGCGAAGCGTAGCAGCCTCCTCGTGCCCCTGAGTCCACAGCCGGATCGTCTCGATGAGGCTGAAGTCCTCGATGCCGCCGACGGCCGCTTTCTGGTCGGAGCGGACGGGAATGCGGATCAGGTACCACTCGCGTCCCGCAGGATTCTCGCTCTGGTTCTCGTTGAAGATCGTGGTGACGTAGAACGGGTTGCAGTTCTCGGTCTGCCCCTCCATGCACGGCCGGTCTACAAGCCCTGGGTCAAGTGGGATCTCGTAGCGGAAGAAGCGCTCGGCCTGGTCGAGCGAGAGGTTCAGGTTGAGGTCCTCGGAGTCGGGGAAGCGGGAGTTGCCGGGGGCTCCGCTCTCCGAGATCTGCCGCTGGGCCTCGAGCGAGTTGAGCTCGAGGCCGGGGAAGAGGAAGCTGAAGCGCTCTTGCAGCGTAGCGCCACCGGGGAAGAACGTGCCGTTGTTGAAGAAGCCGTCCTCCTGGAACGAGTGGTAGTCGTCGGCCGAGGGGTCGAACTGGGCCAGGGCTAGAGCGGAACTCCCGGACCCGGCGGTGAGAGCGAGGGTGTCGAGGAATGGGGCGAACTTTTCGGCTTCAGTCGAAACGTTGTACGGCGTGCCGTTATCGGCCGCAGCCTGGGCTGCGATCTGCGACGGCAGTCCGTCGAGGCCGAGGTCCTCGGTACGCTGCGTCTCGTCGTTGATGTTGATGATTCCGTCCTGCTGGCCACCGGACGGACGGCCCCACGCGTCCTCGTTCGTCACCGAGAGCAGGCCGTCCTCGTTGTTGTACTGCCGGTTCGGGATGACGTCCTCGCTCGTTTGCCCGAGGTCGACGTAGAGCTTCGCCGTCGAGGCGATGTCCGACTCGCCGTTCCTGCCGCCAAAGGGCGAGAAGATGAACTCGACGAACTCGATGTTATTCCGGGCGTCGAAGTCGGTGAAGCCTTCGGGGAGGCGCTGCGTCATGCCACCCCACACGTCCTGTGGGTTGTCGGCGAAGGTGGTCCCGAGCGCGGCGTTGTAGTTGTAGGGGCCGCGCTCGGCCGGGTCGAGGTAGAGGTCGAGGGTCGGGAGGTTGGGCGGACTGCCGGGCTGGAGTTCGCGGTCCTCGAACACCTCCTTGATGAAGACGCGAGAGGTCGCTTGGCTGCCCGCGAGGGGCGCGAGGTTGTCATTCTCATAAGTGGCCGCGAGGACGGTGTACCACGCGAAGCGCCCGCGCCAGCTCGTCCGCAGGAAAGGCGAGGTGATGGATTCCTGGCCCGGCAGGTCGCTCAGGTAGGTCTCAGCCCCGAGCGGACCCGCGCCGGGGGCCTCTTCGATGCCCTCGGGTGCGGCCGCGAGGCGCCACGACCCCGGCTGGAGCAGGCTAAACGAGTTCTCGGTTCCCTCGAAGTCGTCGATGTACGAGATCGAGCCGTTCTGCTCGTCCTCCTTGAAGTCGCGCCCGAGGTCCCGGAGGTCGTCGCGCGACTGCTCGAAGGCGAAGGTCTCCGGGTGGCCGGGGTTGAGCTGGGCGAACTCGCCTTTGAACTCGAAGGAACTCGGGGCCCGCGTCTGGATGAGCGGGAGTGCGTCGACGAGCCGGGTCATCCAGCGGGGCTCAGCGGCGTAGGCGGCGTCGAAGCCCCAGATGGAGTTCGCAATCGGCTCCTCGCCCAGCCGGAACTTGTCGATCAGCGGTTTCTCCGAGAGCCGCATCCACGTCGCCCCGATCCCGAACCGGTCGTTAAAGGTGTAGTCGGCGCGCAGGCCGAGGAGGGTCTTCTTCTGGATCGCAACGAACTGGTTGCGCTCGAACGAGATCGACACGTCGCGCCCACTCGTGAGGAAGGCGGGGTTGGTGATGGTGACGGTGCCGGTGATGTAGTCAACGGTATAGTCCGAGCCCTCGACCAGCTCGATGCCGCCGCTGCGGACCTGGACAGAGTTCTCGACGGGCGAGAAGCCGAGGTCGTAGATCTCCTGCACTGACCCGCGGAACTCGCCGGAAATGTTGTAGACGTTTTTGTCCGTGACGCGGTCAGCCTCGGCCTGGGTCTCCTCGTACAGCTCTGAGAAGACGAACTCCTCGACGGCCTCGTCGGCGCTCAGTCCCTGGAAGGCCACCGGGACCGCGGGGCCTACTTCCTGGAACTGGCCGCGGAGCACGCGCTCCAGATGTTCGCCGAAGGGCTGGCGGTAGGGAAAGATGATGCGTCCGTTGCCGGAGTCGACGGTGTAGCCCTGGAGGAAGTCGAAGAGGTCGTCCGTAGTGCGGGCGCCGTCCTGGTTGACGCGGTCCAGCCCGAGCGTCTGGAGCAGCGTCCGCGGCGGCTGCCCCACGTCGACGCCGGGCAGCGTGCGCTGCGGCGTCGCGCCTGGGGGGGCGTAGAGTACCTGAAGCTGGAAGTCAGCCGCGTTGAAGGCCGAGCCTCCGACGCGGTAGATGTTGCGCATCGTGAGGTCCCACGAGGCGTTGTCCGGGCGCGGGTTCGGACCACGCAGCAGCTTCAGCACGATGCGCGGGTCGTCGATGTCGCCGCCAGTGCCCTCGCCGAAGTCGCCGACCTCAACGACGGTCCCGTCGTCGCGCTGGTAGCGGTAGGCGACGGCGACGGCCTCGTTGTTGCTCAGCGAGCGCTTCAGGCTGAGGCTGCCGAGGAGGGGATCCCATGTGTAGTCCTGCCCGTCGCGCAGCCGGCGGAACGAGGAGTCAAAAAAGTCGGCGTTTTCGAGCCCAAATAGGTCGGCCACGTCAAGGTCTGGGTTCTGGCTCGTCGGCGTGCGAAGGAGGTCGAGGTCGGCCGGCGAGTAGCGGTCGGCGGTCGAGTCGGGGAGCGATGGGGTCTCTCCCTCGGCGGCGAGGTAAGCTTGCCCGCCAGCAAGCACGCCGGCCGGTTCACCGAGGTCGAGCAGCGCGATGCCGCGGACGATCGGGTCGTCGTTGCCCGAGTTGCTGAGGTTGTTCTGCTCGAAGAGAAAGACTTCGAGATCGATGAGCTGGCTGAAACCGCTGGGTCCGAGACTGACATTGGGCGGGTTGGCGTGGGCGGCGTCCCAGCGGTTGTGGAAGTAGTAGCCGAGGTAGAAGTTGGCGTTGTCCTCGTACTCGGTCGGGCGCTTGGTGAAGGTCGTCGTCTGGCTGCCGCCCTCGATCGTCAGCTCGTCGCTCTCGGCGTCCTGCTGGCTCGCCACGACGGTCACGCCGAGGCCGCCCACCTGGAGGTCGGTGCGGATGCCGAAGAGGCGCTGCCCGCCCCGGATGAGGTCGCTCGGCGTCTGGAGGAAGACGTTGCCCGCCTCGACGCGCTGGAGGATCTCGTCTTCGTAGCCGGTGTAGGTGAGCTTGACCTGGTTCTGGAAGTCGAAGTCGTTCTGGGTGTCGTAGTTGACGTTGATCTGGAGCTTGTCGCCGATCGTGCCGGTGATGCCGAGGCCGAGCTCCTGCCCGAAGTCGGGGTCGACGCGGCCGCCCTGGCCGGTGGCGGCCTCCTGCTGCTCGTTCTGCCGGTAGGCGAAGCCGACGTCGACGTTGGCCTGGCCGTTGACGCGGAGGTCGACCTCGTTGGTGCCGAAGATGCCGGCGAAGGCGCTGTTGCGCCCGCCCGGAATGTCGAAGTCGAACCCGAGGCCACTGCGCCGCTGCTGCTGGCGCGCCCGCTGGCTGACGAGGTCGCGGTAGTTGTCCTCGAGCCCGAGGCGGAGCCGCTGCTCGCGGTAGGCGTCGAGGCCGAGGCGGACCGGCACGCGCACGTCCCCCTCGCCGACCCGCTCGGTGATGGTGTAGTCGGACGAGACGGAGTCCAGCTCGACGCGTCGCTGCCAGTAGGTCCCGAGCCCGGCCCCGAGCGCCCGGCGCCGGCGCGGCGCGAGCGACGCGCTGTACCGGTCGCGGCGAAACGGCGGGAGGAGGCGGGCCGCGAAGCCGGTATCGGGGAGCGCTTCGGTCGTGTCCGCGAGGGTCGCCAGCGAGTCGGCTCGCACCGAGTCGCCCTCGACGAGTGAGTCCGCCAGGGAGGAGTCCGCGAGCAGGACGTCGTCCAAGAAGTCGAGCGGCCCCAGCCCCGTCGTGTCCGTGTCGCGCCGGACGAGGAGGGACCGCCGGCTGCGGAGATCGGGCGCGGTCGCCGGCAGCGCGAGGACGGCGTGGTGCAACAGGGTCGTCCGGTCCAGAGTCGAACCAGCGCCCGGTGCCGCCTCGGAGGGGTCGTAGGCCGCGAGCAGGCACACGCCGGCCAGCGCCACGCTGCCGACGAGGGTCAACAGCAGGGCACGGCCCTCCGACGGGGGGGTCGAGCGGGACATACGCACGCGCGGGTTCTCTAGGAGCAGCAACCCCGAGCCGTTCGGTCGGCAGTCGAGAGGTCGCCCGGATCGTGAGGTAGCGGAGGCGCGTCTAGGCGTATTCGGTAGGTGAGCAGGGAGTCGAAGAGGCAGCAGCGCGGCCTGCGGGGCCGGGAGCGCCGGGGCGGAAAGTAATGCCGATACGCCCTGATTTCAAGGGAAGAACGGTGCCCGCGACCGTCCGGGATCGGTTACCTTTGCTGTCGCTTCGCTGTCCTGCACCGCGTGGGCCGTAGCCCGAGGCGGTGAAGTAACGCCGGTATCGTCCCTTTCGTCTCTGCCCTTCATGCCTCCTCGACATTTCCCTGCCCTGGGCTGGACGCTCGCCCTGGCCATGCTCGCGCAGACCGCCTGCACCGAGCCCGATGCGGAGCCCGTCCCGTCTCCCCCAGCCACTGCACCGGCAGTAGAGGCCGACTCCGTCCGCGCCGTGCTCGACCGCCAGGTGACGGCGTGGAACGCAGGCTCGCTGCGCGGCTTCATGGAGGGCTACGCGCAGAGCGAGACGCTCCGCTTCGCCTCCGGCGGCAACGTCCGCACCGGCTGGCAGACCACCCTCGACAGCTACGAGCGCGGCTACCCCGACCGCGCCGCGATGGGGACGCTCCGCTTCGACAGCCTCGACGTGCGCCTCCTCGCGCCGACCTGGTCGCTCGTCTTCGGACGCTGGCACCTGGAGCGCGCCGAGGACGAACCGAACGGCCTGTTCACCCTGCTGCTCGAAAAGCGCCCGGAAGGCTGGCGCGTCGTCCACGACCACACGTCTTCCAGTGACTGATTGGGTGATTCGCTGATTGGGTGATCTGGTCATACCAACCGCCCAGTCTGCTGGTCTCCCGGCCCTCCGATAACTCTCATGACTATTGACCTCGCAGGCAAAACCGTCGTCCTCACCGGAGCCTCGGGCCGCCTCGGCCGCGTGCTCACGCGCCGCCTCCTCAAGAGCGGCGCGACCGTCGCGGGCCTCGACCGCTCGGCGGACGCCGCCGCGGACGCCGACCGGCTGCACCTCTTCCAGGCGGACCTCGTCGATGAGGCGGCGGTGCAGGCGGCATTCGGCCAGGTCACGGAGCAGCTAGGCGCGCCGGACGCGCTCGTCCACACCGTCGGCATGTGGGACGGGCAGCCGTTTGCCGAGACCTCGCTGGCAGACTGGGAGACGATGCTGAGGGTCAACCTGACCTCGGGGTTCTTGTGCTTCCGCGAGGCCGTGCGGCAGATGGACGGGCGCAGCGGTCGGCTCGTCGGGATCGCCTCGCGCCAGGGCGCAGAGGGTGGCGTGGCCGAGCAGGCGGCCTACTCCGCCTCGAAGGCGGGCATCGTGCGCCTCGTCGAGTCGGTCGCGGCCGAGTACGCCGGGCAGGGCATCACGGCCGCCGCCGTCGCCCCGTCAACGATTCTCTTCGAAGGCGACAGCGGCGAAGGCGTCTCGGCGGAGCACGTCGCCGAACGGTGCGCGATGCTCTGCTCGGACGCAGGAGCCGAGCACAGCGGCGAGGTCCTCCGCGCCTACGGTGCGTAGAGAAAAGAGAGACGAGAGGTGAAGAGATGGAGGCGAGAGCACCGCGTTGCATGCTCTCTTCTCCCTCGCCGCTCTCTGAACCTCACGCCTCCGCTGTCGCAGAGCGGGCGACTGGCTCGAACGGCTCGTCGTCCCACCGCTGGCGGAGGCCGAGGCCGTGCGCGGCGAGGTCGCCGAAGTACGGCTCCGGCGGGACGATGCGCTCCGGCGGGGCTGCGCCGCCGCCGGGCACGACCCCGGTCGCCAGCAGCATCGCAACGGCGGCGGCCGGGAAACTCGTCGAGCGCTGCATGGCCGTGAAGCCCGTCGCCTCGTCGTAGCGGTCGACGAGCTCGAACGTGAGCGCCCGCGCCTCGCCGTCTGCCCGGCCGTCGAGCCGGATGCGGACCAGGACGGCGTCGTGCGGCGTCCCGCCGATTCGCTGGCGGAGGCGGCGGGTGAGCAGGTCGCGGTAGCTCAGGTGCGTCCGCACATCGACCGACCGGTCTTCGCCGAAGCCGAGGGCGAGCACGGCGCGCATCGCCGCCGCGTGGCCGGGGTGCCGGAGCGTCTTGTAGTCCAGCCGCTGCACGCGCCCCTGGAGGTCGAGCGGGAGCGTCGAGAGCTTGCCGGCGGTGTGAAAGGCTTCCAGGTCCTCGAAGGGAGCCTCGAACGAAATCGCCTCCAGCCCGGTCAGCGGCTCGACGGTCCGAAGCGCGCCACCCTCCATGGCGGGAGCCGGGGTCGTGTAGCTCATCACGAGCCGCTCGACCCCGTAGCCGAGCCGGTGAAAGAGCGGTGCCTCGGCCTCGACGGGGATGTTGCCGACGCGCATCGTGACGGCCTCCACTTCGTCGAACCGGTCGAGCCCGTGGAGGACGAGGACGTTGACCAGGCCGGGCGCGAGGCCGCAGTTCGGGACGATCCAGCGCGAGCGGCGGGCAGCCGTGTCGTGGAGCGCGAGTTCTTGCTGCACCGCCCGGTCGTCTCCGCCGAGGTCGCAGAAGTGCGCCCCGAGGCCGACGGCGAGGGCCGCGAGCTTGGGGTTGAGTGAGGCGTCGCCGCTACCGACCACGCATGTGCTCCCGCTCAGGACCGGCGCGAGGGCACGCTCGTCGCGGACGTCCACTCGGACCGTACGCAGCTTGGGGTTGTGCAGGCGCTCCTTGAGTGCGTGCAAGGTGCCGCTGCGCGCGTCGCACACCTGGACGTGCGTGACCTCGGGCCGGGAGGCCAGGTCGCAGGCAATCGCGGACCCGATGGGGCCGGCACCGAGGACGGTGAGCTTCATGGTGGGATGAAAACGCTTACATGCCGGAGAAGATAGTACGCGCCGGGACGTCTATCGTTTTACCTGTCCGTGATTTTTACCCCGGCCGCGTGCCCGCGAAGCGGAGCACCAGCGTCGAGAGTCCGACGAGCACCATCAGCAGCACGCTGTAGGCCGCTGCCGCGCCGAACTCGTAGAGCCGGAGCTGGGCCAGAATCTCGACCGAGATCGGCCGGTTACCGAAGACGTAGAGCATGATCGACGAGACGAACTCGCCGAGCGATGCGACGAACGTGAGCAGCGTTCCCGCCGCCACGCCGGGCAGGATCGCCGGCCACACCACGCACCGGAACGTCGTCCACGTCGAGGCCCCGAGGTCGGCCGAGGCCTCGGTCAGGCGCTCGTCGAAACCTTCGAGTGCGGCGGTCGTCGCGCGGACGACGAGCGGGATGTGGCGGATGAAGTAGGCCAGCGGAAGGATCCAGAAACTCCCGACGAGGACCTGCCCGGCCGAGAGTGGCGACGGCTGCGAGAAGGTCACGATGAGGTTGAGCGCGATGACGGTGCCCGGGATCGCAAACGGCAGGACGGCGAGTGTGCGGATCAGCCAGCGCCCGGGCACGGTCCGCTGCGCGATCACGACCGCCACCGCAACCCCGAAGACGACGTTTAGGACCGTCGCGAGCGTCGCCATCTGGAGGCTGTTGGCAATGGGGTCGAAGAACTGTGGGTCGGCGAAGAGCGAGGCGTAGTTGGCGAGCGTCCACCGCTGCGGCAGAATCTCGACGGTCCAACTGCTCGCGTCGGCAAATGAGATCAGCCCGACGGTCAGGATTGGAAGAACGACGAACAGCAGGACGACCCCAACGCCGACGCCGGCCACCCACGCCGCCGGCCCGCCGATGGGCTGCACCGGCCGCGCCGTGCCCTTCGACGCGCCGAGAAGGTTGCGGCCCGGCTTCGCTTCAAGGAGAAACAGGAACGCGAGGCAGATCGCCGTCAGAACGGTTGAGACGGCGGCGGAGAGGGCGAGGTCGCCGTTGAGCTTGAGGTTGTAGATCTGCACCGTCAGAAACGGCTCGGTCCCGGCGAAGAGGAGGGGAGCCGTGAAGCTCGCCATCGAGAGCATGAACACCAGCAGCGACGCCCCGACGAGCGCGGGCCGGAGGAGCGGGAGGACGACGCGCCGAAATGCCCGCCACCCGCTCGCCCCGAGGTCGGCCGAGGCCTCGAGCAGGCTCGCGTCGAGGTCGCGTAGCGCGGCGGTGGCGAAGAGGAAGAAGTAGACGTAGAAGGCGTAGACGTGGACGAGCCACACCGCGCTCAGCCCGTCGAAGCCGAATGGCACCTCGGCGAGGCCCAGCCCGTCGCGGAGCGCGCGCGGGAGGATGCCCGTCTCACCGTAGAGAAACAGAAACGCCAGCACGCCGACGAGCGGCGGGAGTGCGAGTGGCAGCGCCGCCGCCGCCTGCAGTGCCCGCCGGAGTGCCGTTGGGTACAGCCCGTAGCGCCACAGCCCCCACGCGAGGCCGGTCCCGACCACACTCGCCCCCGCCACCGTCGCCAGCGAAATCCCGACCGAGTTGACGAGCGCCCGCACGTTCGCCGAGCGCCACCCACCGAAGAACTCGCCGAGGTGCCCGATCCCGAGGCCAAACGTCTGCAACGCCGGCCACAGCACGTACCCGACGAGCACGAGCGCCACCGGCACGGCGAGCAAGAGAGCAGCGCGGCGCGTCAGCACAGGCTAGGCGGCAAGCTCGCGGGCGTGCAAAATCTCCTCCTGCCCGAGCGGTCGCACGTCGCTCGCCGAGAGCGTCTCCACCGCCACCGTCGCTCCCGACCCGGTCACGAACTCGACCTCTATCGTTTTTCCGTCAGCGTAGATGTGGACGATAGCTCCCACGTCGCCCCGGCGAAGGCTGCTGCCGGGAAGATCACGGGTCAGCACTACGGTGTCGTGCTCGCGCATGGCAAACAGATTCTTTTCAATAGCTTTAATCCGCCAAGGTTCACTCGATAGTTGCGGAGCCAAGGTGGCAGACCATTTCACCATTCAGAATCTAGTTCCATTGCATTGGAAGTGTGCTTGGTCGCAGCCTACTGAGGCGCACCATGCAGTAGTTTGATAATTTCGTCTACATGATCGAGTAGGCTAAGATTAACGTATTGATGCCAATCAAGATCTTCTTCAGCTTCCATTTGGAACCGAAGCCAAGAGACTAAACCAGCCCATTTGTCGGATGGGTAGAAGAACAGGCTCAATGGGATATTATCCATCTTACGTGCTATGTACGACACGCATCGGACAGTATCCATTGTGGCACAGAGTGGCAAGACATTGACTTTGTCTGAGTATAAGGGTATGTCTTTCATATGAAAATATTTATCCGAGTAAGATGGTGAGGTATGGTTGTAATCAGCGATACCAGTGAAAAGGAAGTCCAGATTTTCCGACTCTAGCAATGAAATTACGGATTCCATGTGATTGGCGCACGCAATGTCCACAGTTTCTGGCACCACTAATAGAATATTAGGATTCTTACTCATCTATTATACCTTCATACACTTGAGAATGAGAACATGAGGCCAGCCCACCTCGTCAGTATGGGTACCAGACATTGCTGCTGTCTCAACAGTAAATACAGGCTCTCTCATATCGATGACTTGAAGTCGATTATCTGTCAATGCTCTGAAGTATTCTGAAACCATCCACGGTTTCGTGAAGGGAATCTGGCTGATGTGATCACTATGCCTAGAGGTAAGCACTTTACGTCTTAGGGCTTGGATCGGATGGTATGTCGATATGACCAGATACCCTCCTGTCTTCATTGAGGAGCCAACGTTTCTAATAGCTTCTTGTTTGTCCTCAAACCCGCCAATGGCCATGGTGCAGAGTGCTAGGTCGTATCTACCACTGGGAAGACTTTGGGACTCGATGTCTATCTTCTTAAAACATAGTCTATCACCTATGAAGTCTCTATACTTAGTCTTTGCTGCTTTGAGCATCTCTTTGCTAGCGTCCACTCCTACTACCGTACGCGATTGCTCGAGTAGGGCTGGAATATACCTTCCTGTCCCACAACATAAATCAATAGAATGTTCGGGATCTAGGCCATATATCATTTCTAACACGTTTGGCATTTCGTACAACTCTAAATTTTTTTGCTGGTCGTCAAATTTTCCCGACCTAGCCCATTCATCATAGAAATCGATCCTAGTTTGATTCATGTTCCCTTCGCTATTTCGATTAGCATGATGGTAAAGTATATTGCGATAGAGGCGAAATATAATAGATAAAGTATTGGGAATCCCATGGTGCCTCGGAGCCACCAGAATGATCCTTTCATATTTAAGCTTCGATGACTTTTCCAATCGTTGGAGAGATATACATGTTTGCTCGCAATCGGGTCATCCGAAAATTGCTCGTTTAGGAAAAAAGTATCTTGCTGAATTACTGAAGCCCATCGATGATTAAGGCGTAGCCAAAAGAGGGATATCGCTAGAGCGACTGATGTTCCAATGAGTCCAAATATAATAGAGGTGCTACTCAGCTCGGGATTAGTAACAGCGATTACGGTGATCCCGGCAGCGATGGATGTAAGTAGCACCGTGAACTCTTTGCTCCTCTCTAGTTGATATTCCCACTCTCTCCATAGAATATCAACCGAATGCTTGAGTATATCTGCTCTGATATCGTCTCTAATTTCTTGTTTTTTAAGTTCTGTCGGAATGTTTTTTTCCTCGTCCATGGCGCAGTAGCTTTTTAGTTTTTCCTTGTTTCTGAACACCACAGAAGGAAAAAGGTTCGGCACTCACACCTGCGAGCGTCCTTCGAGGGCGCGGGTGAGCGTGGCCTCGTCGGCGTATTCGAGGTCGCCGCCGATGGGGAGGCCGCGGGCGATGCGGGTGACGCGGACGCCGAGCGGCTCCAGAAGCTGCGAGATGTAGTACGCCGTCGTGTCGCCCTCGACGTTCGGGTTCATCGCGAGGATGACTTCCTGCACCGGCTCGTGCTCGTAGGCCGCCGCGTCTTCGGCGACGCCCTCGGCGGGCTCCGGCTGGGACTCTTTCGGCGCAGCGATGCGGGCGACGAGTTCGCGCACCTTGAGGTCCTCCGGCCCGATCCCGTCGAGCGGCGAGATCACCCCGCCGAGGACGTGGTAGAGGCCCCGAAACTCGTTCGTCCGCTCCAGCGCGAGGACGTCGTTCGGCTCCTCGACCACGCAGACGACCGAGCGCGTCCGCTTGACCGACGTGCAGATCGGGCAGGGGTCGGTGTCGGTGACGTTGAAGCAGACCGAGCACTGCTTGACGCGGTCCTTGACGGCCACGAGCGCGCGGGCGATCTCGACGACCTCCTCGCGCGGCATCTTGAGCACGTAGGCCGCGAGGCGCTGCGCCGTCTTGCGCCCGACCGTCGGCAGCTTCGAGAACTGCTCGACGAGGGCTTCGACCGATTCGGAAGTGATGTGCATGAGGACGAGCTACGAATGACGAGCGAGGAACAACGAACGGGAGAGGATACGCACCGGCGGTGACGGCTTGATGTCACTCGTCGCTCGTCGCCCTGCGTTCGTCGCTCACATCATGCCGCCGAGGTCGAGGCCGGGCGGGAGGAACGAGCCGGCGGCCTTTTTCATCTCGGCCTCGCGCAGCGCCTCGGCCTCGCTGAGCGCCTTGTTGACGCCCGCCACAAGGAGGTCTTCGAGCAGTTCGAGGTCGTCGGGGTTGACGACTTCCTGCTCCATCTTGATCGCGGTGATGCGGCCCCGCCCGTCGGCGGTGACTTTGACCATGCCGCCGCCGGCCTCGGCCGTCGCGGTCTGGTTGCCGAGCGCTTCCTGCGTCTCGGCCATCTTCTGCTGCATCTCGGCCATCTTGCCGAAGAGGTCGGCCATGTTGGGCTGGTCCATAACGAAGGGGCTTGGGAGTCAGAGGGAAAGGGAGGGTGGCACGGCGTGACGGGTGGGGCGTGATCCGCGAGGTTGAGCGCGAGCGTCGAGACTGGACTCACGCACCACGTACCCACGCATCAGCCCTCACGTCCACACGATCTCGCAGCCGAACTGCTCGAAGAGGGCGCGGACCACGGGGTTCTCGTGCCGGAGTTGCTTGATGCACTCGAACGGGTCGGCCGGGGCGGCGGTTTCGTCCTCGGCCTGGACGACGAAGGCGAGCGCGGGCGGCTCGTCGCCCATCGCGCCGGCGAGGGCCTCGGCGAAGGTGCCGGTCTCGCTCTGGAGGAGGCGCTGCACGAACGTGCTCGGCACGGCGACCTGCACGGTGCCGTACTCGACTCCGACCGGCTCGACGTGGGCGAGGACGCCGGCTACGCTCGGGCGCTCCTCCTTGACCGTGGCGATCAGCCGGGGCCACACGTCGCGCACGCGCTGGAGCGAGACGCCGAAGTGCTCGTCCACGACGGTCACGCCGACCGCTTCGGCCTGCCCCTCGGCCCCGTCGCCGAGAGCGTTCGACGGGCCGTCGCCGGAGGGCTTGGTCCGCTGCAGGGCCGGCGGCCCGAACAGGCCGAGGCCGGGCATCGCAGGCGAGGCGGCAGCGGGCTCGGGCGGCGCGGCTGGAGGCTCGTCGTGAGATGGTGGGATGGCCGGTTCCGGCGCAGCGGGCTCCGTTTTCTCTTGCGCCGCTGCCTCGCCCTCGCCTAGGCTGGGACCCGACGGGCTTGCGTCCTCTGCCGGACCCTGATCCGGAGTTGGAGGGAACGCTCCCTCGGGTTCGGGGGGCAGTGCTGTCGTTGCAGCCTCGGCTGGGGGTTCAGGTGCCGGTTCGGATGCAGTCGGCTGTTCGGCTGGTGGTGCCTGGGGCGCGTAGGGAGGCGGCTCCGGCTCGGCGCTCTGTGTCGGCGCGGCCGGTGCGGCCGGTGCGGGCGCAGCGACGGCGACCTCGCCGCGCTCGATCATGCCTTCGAGCCGCTCCAGCTTCTGGATCAGCACGCGCAGGTCGGCGATGCGCTCCAGGCTGGCGAGCTTGAGGAGCGCCAGTTCCAGCTTGAGGCGCGGTTGCGGGCTGGTCTTGATCTCGCGCTCGGCCTCGTCGGTCACGAGGAGCGCGCGGAGGAGGTCCGGCTCGGTGAGGTCCCGGGCGGCGGCGAGGTAGCGCTCGCGCGTCGCGGCGTCGGCCTCGATCAGGTCGGCGGCTCCGGTGGAGACGGCGACGTAGAGCCCGCGCAGATGCTCGGCGAGGCCCGCGAGGAACTCCTGGAGGTCGTACCCGCGCCCGACAAGGGTGTCGACGAGCCGGAGCAGCCCGGCGCGGTCACCCGCCTGCGCGCGGTCCGTCACGTCGAAGAAGAGGTCGGTCTCGACGACCCCGAGGGCTTCGGCGAGTTCGGGGTAGCGGAGCGTGGTGCCGCAGAGCGAGACGGCCTGGTCGAAGATCGAGAGCGCGTCGCGGAGCGCGCCGTCGCCTTTGCGCGCGACGAGGTGGAGGCTCGCGTCGTCGGCGTCGATGCTCTCCGCGACGCAGATCTCGCGGAGCCGGTCAACGGTCTGCGGGACGGTGATGCGGCGGAAGTCGAAGCGCTGGCAGCGCGAGAGGATCGTCGGGAGGACCTTGTGCGGCTCGGTCGTGGCGAAGATGAACAGGACGTGCGGCGGCGGCTCTTCGAGGGTCTTGAGGAGCGCGTTGAAGGCCGGCTTGGAGAGCATGTGGACCTCGTCCACGATGTAGACCTTGCGGTTGGCCCCCTGCGGCGGGATGCGAAGGCGCTCCTGGAGGTCACGGATGTCGTCCACGCCGTTGTTCGAGGCCGCGTCGATCTCGGTCACGTCGAGGCTGCGGCCCTGCTCGAAGTCCTGGCAGCGGGCGCACGCCCGGCACGGCTCGGCCCCGTCGCGCGCGTCGAGCGGCGTCTCGCAGTTGATCGCCTTCGCCAGGAGGCGCGCCGCGGTCGTCTTGCCAACGCCGCGCGGTCCGCTGAAGAGGTAGGCGTGGGCGAGCCGGTCGTGGAGGAGCGCGTTCTGGAGCGTCTCCGCGACGTGCTCCTGCGAGACGAGGTCGGCGAACGTCTGCGGGCGGTACTTGCGGGCGGTGACGAGGTAGCGGTCGCTACCGGGGCGGGAGGCGTCGGCCATGAGCGGGCGGTAAGTCAGGGACCTGGCAACATACCTCTGCGCCGGGTCTCTGGCAAGCCTGCGCGCGCCGCCCTCAGGCCGGCTCAAGGACCGGCTGCACCACCTCGGTTCCCGCGAGGTCATCGCCCCAGCGGATGCCCTGCGGGTTGACCACGACCCAGTAGACCTCGTACCCGATCAGGCCGAGGGCAACGAGCAGGACGAGGACGCTCACGGCCGGCGCGATGAAGGTGAACGCCTGTGCGAAGTAGAGCGCCCCGAACATCCAGTTGCGCTGCGCCGAGACCCACGCCGTCATCGGCTCGTTGTCGAGTCGGGTGACGCTAAGACCCATGATGTTCTTCCCGAACGAGCGCTGCGGCATGTGGCGCACGTCGAGTCCGTCGGAGACGACGAAGTAGAGCGTCGCCGCGATGCCGCCGACCAGGAAGCCCACGAACCAGTCGGCGATGAGGAAGCTGCAGAGCATGTAGAGCACGCCCGCAACGGCTCCGTCGATGATCTTCGCCAGGACGCGGGGGACGAGGTTCGGCGCGACTGTCCGCGCCGTCTTCTTCGGTGTGGCATTCACCGGCGGCGGGTTGGTCGTGAAGGAGATTCCGTCGAGCGAGTCGTTGAGCGCGACGGTGTCGGGCAGGTCGGGAACGTCCTTGAAGAGGTCGGCGGGGTCCGGCTCTCCAGGGTCGTCGAAGTCCGAGAGGTGAAACGGCTCGTGTTGCTCCATCGGGTCGTCCGGCTAGAATGAGGGTGCGTGCTCAGGCCGAGCGCCGCAGTGTGTGGAGAACCTGCCCGGCGCGGCGTAGCCCCTGCCCTCCAAGCGCGGTAAACGAGGTGCTCAGGGAGGACAGGAGGTTTGTCCGACCTCCATTCAAAAGCCGTACCGACCGGGAGTGATGGGCCTAAAAGCCGAAACGCTTGCGGAAATAGGCGTAAGCCTCGTTGATCCGTTTCGTTTCGTCCTCGGCTAGGCGGCGCAGCTTGACGCCGAGCCGGGCGACCTGGTCCGGGTGGTACTCGCGGACGCGGGCCTTGTACGCCTTGCGCACGGCGTCCGGGGTCACCTCGCCCGCGAGGCCGAGCGTGGCGCGGTGGAGCCGCTCCAGGTTGACAGGGCCGACCGGCTCAGCGGCAGGGGGCGGCTCGGCGGCGGGGCGCGCGTGGCGGTGCCGGGCCCGGACGGCCCGGGCGCGGCGCTCTTTCTCGAAGTACTTGGTGCGGACCCGCTCGTGGTCCCGGCCGCCCCACCCGCGCTGCGCCTGCCCGGCCGCCTCGGCGCGCAGCCTCCGCCGCTGCGTGACGGCCACCGCAATCCGGGCACCAACGCCGGCCACGAACGCGACGAGCGCGAGGCCGAGGATCAGGACGAGGAACGATTCCGCAAAAGGCATGACGCCGGTAGGACGCACCATCCCCGCTCCGGGTTGCTTGGGTCTGATTCGTGAAACGCGACGCGTGACTTCCGCTTCTGCGGTGATGCAAGGCATGTTTCGCGGAGTTCGGCAGAGCGGACGCCTCCCCGCGTCCCCACCCCGCAAGCCCCGGCAGGACGACCTCTGGTAAGACTTGGTAGGGCGCGCTTGCCGAGCGCGCCGTTGCACCGGGCTCAGAAGCTGCTTGGGATTCACGACCGTGGGCTGCGAGCGGATGCAAAGCGCCCCGTCCGCTCGTCGCTAGAGCCTGCCCCGGACGCCGATCCGGGGGCATCGAGCTCCTCCCTCGCCTTGACACGTTCGCTTCTCGCTCGCTCTCGCCTACGCGCTCCAAATCCAAACAGCTTCTGAGCGCAACGTGCTCTAGGTCTCACGCGTCGCGCGCCGCCACCTGCTCCGGTTGCTCGGCCGGTCGGGGTTGCTTCGGCGCGTCTTTCGACCCTGGCGGCTCGAAGTGGAGACGGCAGCGGGGCTCGTAGGCCTCTTTCTCGCCGACGAGCACCCGGTCGTCGCTGGCAATGAGGCGCTGCGAGTGGTTGGCCGGCGCGCCGCAGACGACGCAGATCGCGTGGAGCTTCGTCACGAACTCCGCGACGGCCATGAGCTGGGGAATCGGCTCGAAGGGGCGGCCCCGGAAGTCCTGGTCGAGGCCGGCGACGATCACGCGGCGCCCCTGCCGGGCGAGGGCTTCGCAGACGCCGACGATCTCGCTTCCGAAGAACTGCGCCTCGTCGACCCCGATCACGGCGGCCTCGCCCGCGAGCAGCAGCATCTGGTCGGCGGTATCGACGACGATCGACGGGATGGCGTTCTCATCGTGCGAGACCACGGCCGTCTGCGCGTACCGGTTGTCGAGCGCGGGCTTGAAGATCTCGACCTGCTGCCGGGCGATGCGGGCGCGCTTGAGGCGGCGGATCAGCTCCTCCGTCTTCCCGCTGAACATCGACCCGCAGACGACCTCGATCCATCCGCGGCGTTCGGCGTCGGTGGTAGGGAGGACGTGGGGTTCCATGCGCGGCGGCAGCTAGGCGGGACCGGAAGGTACCACCGCGCCTGCTAAATCTCTTCCAACGCGGAGGCTTCGACCCAGCCTTCGCCCCCACCGGGCAGGCGGACAGCGCGCCACAGGCCGCGCTGCGCGGTGACGGCGAGGACGAGGCCTTCAGGCGCCGCGTCTACGGCCGCCGCTGCGCTCGAGGGACTACTCAGGACGTTGGTGTCGGCCATCACGACGGCACGGGGCGACGCCTCGTGCTGCACGGTGAGCCGGGTCGCCGCCGCGACGAGAACAGCGAGAGGCACGAGCACGACGAGGCCCCGCCGCAGCCACGGGCGCGGCTCTTTCGTCCAGAGTCGGAACCCGACGAGGCCTAGCACGGCGAGGTAGACCACGAGCAGAAATGCCGCTAGGCCGCCCGCGCCGACGTGCGCAGCGAGCCACGCAGCGGCGGCGTCGGTGGGAGAGCGGAGCGGGGCCGGCGTGCCGGCCTCTTCGCGGACGAGCCGGAGGCGCTGCCGGACAGCTTCGTGTCGGGGCGCGAGGCGGTGTGCTCGTTCGGCGTGGAGCACGGCCCGCCCGAGCTGCCCGGCCTTCAGGTACGCATGCCCGAGGTTGAGTTCGAGTTCGGGGCTCGTCCAGCCGGTGCGGAGCGCGCCCTCGTAGGCCGCCGCCGCCCCGCGCAGGTCGCCCTCGCTCGTGAGCGCGTTGCCGAGCGCGAACAGGCGGTCGGCCTCAGCCTGGGGCGCGAACATCAGGAGAGCGAGCAGCAGCATCGGGTCAGGCGGCTTCGACGGGTGCGGCTTCGTCGTCGACGGCCGCCATCAGCCGCGTCGCACGCTCCAGGGTGTCGGCGGGTGGAGCCTGGGGGCGCGGTGCGAACGGAGCCGCGTCGCTCTCGCGCAGGAGCCGGAGCACCTCGCGCCGGCTCTCGGGCGTTACGCCGCGCTCGGCGAGGAGCGCGCCGAGGTCGGGGAGGGCGAGGCTGCGCGCGGACGTGGCGAGGCGGTCGGTGAGGAACAGACGGAGGGTCTGGTCGAGGGCGGCGTAGAACGCGCGCGGCGCGTCCGCGTCGAGGTGGGCGGCGGCGGCTTCGAGGCCGCGCTGGGCCTCGGGGAAAGCGCGGAGGCTGCGCGCGGCAGCGGTGTCGTCGTCGCGGTCCCGGAGGTGGCGGACGAGCGCGAGGCCGAGGAGGGCGAGTGCTGGCAGCCCGAAGCCGGCCCATACCCACGGCTGCTGCCACAGGGGCACCGCCTCGCGGACCCGCTGCCACGTCGCCGTTTCGAGCGGCCCGGCGAACGCCTCGCTCGTCCCGGAGGGCGCGGCCTCCGCCCTGGGCGCGGCCGGCCCGATTACCTGGAGCCGGAGCGAGTCGGAGCGCAGCGTCCGGTAGGCCGCGGCCTCGGGCTCGAAGTAGCTCCACTCCAGCGGCGGCAGGACGAACCGGCCGCCGGAGCGGGGGACGATGGTGAAGGTGAATGCTTTCTCGCCGCGCAGCCGCTCGGCGCTTCGGGTGATCCGCTCGCTCGTGCGGGCCGGGTACTGCTCGAACGCGCCGGGTGCCTGCCAGCGCGGGGCTTCGAGCGTGGCGATGTTGCCCGTGCCCGAGAGCGTCGCCGTGACGCGGACCGGCTCGCCCACGTCGACGCTGCTCCGGTCGGCCTGGACGGCGAGGCCGAACTGCCCGACGGCCCCGTTGAAGGAGGCGGGCGCGTCCGGCGGCAGCGGCCGCGTCTCGACGGCCACACGCGGCGCGGTCAGCGTCTCGCGCTCGAAGCGGGAGCTGAACGGGTTGCGGAACAGCCCGCCCGAGCGCTGCGACCGCCGCGACCGCAGCACGTCGATCTCGATGTCGAGCGAGTCCACGGCGAGGGGGCCGGTGCGCGTCGGGAAGAGGGCGAGCCGCTTGATCGGGGCCGCCTCGAAGGTGCGCCCGTCGATGACGACGGTGCGCGTGCCGAGGAAGCGGTCGAGGTTGAGCTCCTCGCGCCAGAACCCGTCGGCGTCCCACGCGCTCGCGATCCGGCTGTTGCGCGGGCGAACATTCGACTCGAAGTAGAGCACGTAGTCCACGACGACCTGCTCGCCGAGCCACACCGCGTCCGACGACGGCTCGGCACGGATGAAGAGGTCGGAGGCGCGCTCCAAGTCCGGCCGCGGCGTAGCCCGCAGCCTGGGCGACCACAGCGCCGACGCGGGGCGCTGCGACTGCGGGACGACCGTCACCTCGATCTGTGCGGTCGTGTAGGCTTGCCCGTCGAGGCGGAGCGTGGCCTCGCCGAAGCGTGCGGTGCCGGTGCTGAGCGGCCGGTACTGCCACTGGAGCCGGAGCCGCTGCCGCGTCTGCCCGCCTGCGACCGACACGTCCCAACTCTGGACCGGGCTGGTCTGGGCCGCCGCCAGGCCGCGCGTCTCGGGCGCGGTGATTCGGCCGAGGTCGCGGAAGTCGCCGCTGGCCTCGACGGTGTAGAGCAGCACCTCGCTGTCGCCCATCGTGGTCTTGTCCACGTAGGCGTGGACCGTCACCTGCGCCGCTGCCATCGGCGCGAGCCATAACGCGAACCCTAGCACTGCCCACGGCGCTCGGCTCCTACTCGTCGCTCGTCGCTCGTTCCTCGTCACTCGTCTCACCAGTCTTTTTCGACGTAGCGGGGGCGGGCGCGGCGGCGCTGCACGTCGCGGAGCAGCTCCAGCTCGTCGGTCTGGATAGCGCGGAGGATGCGCTCGGCCTCCTCGCGGCTCATCTCGCCGGGCTTGACCTCGAACGGCGTTCCGGTGCCGTCGCCGGCCTGCGGGTCCGCCTCGACCTCGCCTTCGCTCCCGGCGTCGGCTTCGCGCTCGTCGGGCGCGGGCTGGTCCTCGGGCGGCAGCGGCTGCTCGCCTGACTCCTGCTCGTCGCCCGGTTGCTGCTGCTCGCCCTCCTGCTCGGATTCGTTCTGGGGGTCCTCGCCGGTCTCGGCCTCCGCGTCCGACTGCTGCGCGCCCTCGCCGGGCTGCTGCTCGTCGGCGTTCTCGGCCTCCTGCTCGTCGCCGCCGCCGCCCTGCTCCTGCTGCCGCTCGCGGATCTTCTCGAGGAGCGCCTGGAGCTTGGCGTCGGCCGGGTCGAGGGCCAGCCCGGCCTCGGCCGCCGCCTCGGCCCCCGCGTTCTGCTCGCCGATGTAAAGCTGCGCGGCGGTGTGGTAGTAGTCCGTCGCCGACTGCGCCGCGACTGGCAGCGCGGCGACCCAGAGAAAGAGAAGGGGTAGCAGGCGCGTCATGGTTGCTCGGTGGTCCGTTCGTCGATCTCGACGACCGCGCTCAGGCGGCCGAGGAAGTCGCCGTAGGCCTGCAGGGTCGAGTCGGTGAGGAAGCCGCGCTGCATCGTTTCGAGCGCCGCGCGGTACTGCTGCGCCGCGACGAGCGAGTCAGCCTGGGCTTTGAGCTGCTGGGCGAAGGGCGAGGGTTGGACACGCTCGGACTCGGGCTGCTGCGAGGGGTCGGACTCGGTCCGGCGCTTGACGTACTCGTAGTTGAACTTGGCGTCGGCGTGGTCCGGCTCGGCGAGGAGAGCCTGGCGGTAGAACCCGAGCGCGGTCCCGAGGTTTTGCTGCCGGGCCACGGCGTTGCCGGCGTTGTAGGCAGCCCGCGCCTGCGCCCGCGGTGTCAGCGCGGCCGCGAGCGCGGCTTCGAAGGCGGTCTGCGCCTCGGCGAACGCTTCCTGCTCGTAGAGCGCGCAGCCGAGGTTGTTGAGGAGAGACGAGCGCGTCGCCTCGTCCTGGCTCCGGTCGAGCCCGTCGCGGTAGAGCGCGGCCGCCTCCTCGAACGCCTCTTCGCCGTAAAGCCCGTTCGCACGGCGGCCCTCGTCCGCCCCGGCCGGGACGGTGAAGAGGAGCAGCGCGAGGGCGAGGCGGGGCACGGGAGGAGTGGGAGGAGTGGGAGGAGTGGGAGGAGTGGGAGGAGTGGGAGGAGTGGGAGGAGTGGGAGGAGTGGGAGGAGTGGAAAGAAAAGCCGAGAAAGTTAACGAGACCCCTGTGCTCCGCGCCAACCGTCCACCGTCTCACCGTCCACCGTCTCACTGTCCTCTGTCCTCCGCCTGACGGCCACGAGGCGCTCGGCGGCGAGGAGCAGGAGGGCGAAGGCGAGCGGCCACTGGTACTGCTCGGCGAACGTCTCGAAGGCTTCGCTGGCGACGGGGCCTCGGTCGAGACGAGCGAGGTCGGCGGTTATTTCCGGCAGCGTGCTCGCGCTGCGGTCGATCCGGTAGTAGGCCCCGCCGGCCACGAGGTCGCGCAGCGCTGCCTCGTTGAGTTGGCTCTGGACGGTCCGGCCGCTGCGGTCGGTCTTGTAACCGGCGAGCCGGTTGTTGCGGAGCACGGGAATCGGCCCGCCCTCTGCGCTCCCGACGCCCGCCGCGAAGACGGCCACCCCGTCCTCGCCGATCTGGGCGAGCGTGGGCCGGAAGCCGCCCTCGTGGTTCTCGCCGTCGGAGATCACGAGGAGCGCCCGGGCGCGCGCCTCGCTTCCTTCGAGCCGGTCGTCGGCCCCGTCAAAGGCCTGACTGGCGACGCGGAGCGCCTGGTTGAAGTTGGTGCCCTGGGTCGGGATGAGCGACGGTTCGGCGGCGTCGAGGAAGAGGCGGACGGCCCCGAAGTCGCTCGTCAGCGGGCACTGGAGAAACGCCTCGCCCGCGAACACCACGAGCCCGACCCGGCTCCCGGCGAGGTCGTCGAGGAGCCGGTCGATCTCGTACTTCGCCTTGGCGAGCCGGCTCGGAGCCACGTCCTCAGCGCGCATCGACTCCGATATGTCGAGCGCGATTACCACGTCGAGGCCTTCCTGCTGGACCTCGCGGAGCTGGGTCCCGTAGCGCGGCCCGGCGAGCGCCACCCCGAGGGCGAGCAGCGCCACCACGACGAGCGCCGCCTGCCACCGCCGCTGCCGCGCCACCGAATCCGCGTACGCATCCCGGCTCGCAAACCGCCGGAGCGCCTCGCGCCGCCGCGCCGCTGCCCACGCGAAGAGCGCCGCCGCGAGAGGCACGGCGGTGAGGGCAAGCAGCCAAGCAGGATGCGACCAGGTCATAGGCGGGGAAGAGCGGAAGCACGGAGGAGCGGGAGAATGGTTACGCGGCGAGGTGCACGATCTTTCGCTCTTCCATTCCTCCGCTCTTTCAATCTTGTCGTCATGGCACGCGGCGGAGTCGGGTGGTGGAGAGCAGGACTTCGAGGAGGAGCAGGCCGAAGGCGGGCCAGAGGAAGAGGGCGTAGCGCTCGTCCACGTCGAGGTAGCTCGTCTCCTGGACCTCGGTCGTCTCAAGCTCCGATATTTCGTCGTAGATCGCGGCGAGGGCTTCGCGGTCGGTGGCGCGGAAGTAGCGCCCGCCGGTCTTCTCGGCGACCGTCGTCAGCATCGCCTCGTCGATCTGGGCCGACTGCGGGAGGAGCTGGCGCATCCGGTCCGGGAGGCGCCGGCCGAAGGCGTCGCGCCCCTCGGAGCCGACCCCGATGGCGTAGACCTTGACCCCGATGGCCTCGGCCACGTCGGCGGCGGTTGCGGGGTCGACCTCGCCGCGGTTGTTCTGGCCGTCGGTGAGCAGGATGATGACCTTGCTCTCGGCCTCGGAGTCGCGCAGCCGCGCCGTCGCCGTGGCGAGCGCGGTGCCAATCGCGGTGCCGTCCTCGATCAGTCCCATCTGCACGCTCCGCAGCATCTCCTTGAGGAAGTCGTAGTCGAGCGTGAGCGGGGCCTGGGTGTAGGCCTGGGCCGCGAAGACGATCAGCCCGATCCGGTCGGACGTGCGCCCGTCGACGAACCGCGCGGCCACGTCCTTCGCCGCCTCGAACCGGTTGGGCCGGAAGTCCTCGGCCTTCATCGAGGTCGAGAGGTCGAGCACCATGATGATGTCGATGCCCTCGGCGCTGCGCTCGACGACCGTGTCGCGGATCTGCGGCCGGGCGAGGGCGAGGATGCCGAGCGTGAGCGCGCCGAGCCGGAGGACCGCCGGGAGGCCGCGCAGCCGCACCCACACGGTCGGCGCAACGGTCTCGGCGGCGGACGTGTCGGAGAAGGACAGGCTGGCCGGACGCCGCCGCGCACGCCGCCACTCCCACCATGCCAGCGCGGGCACGGCGAGGAGCAGGAGCAGGAAGAGGGGGTGCGCGAAGACCATCAGACGCTCCGGTGAGAGGCACCTGTAGGGGCGAACGGCCGTTCGCCCTGATCGGGACCGAGGCCAGGCGGGGCATACGGCCGTATGCCCCTACACCAGCAGAAACGATAGAGGCGACGCGTCATTGTTTCCGCACCCGCACGGCCTCGACGAGCGCCGGCAGCACCTCGCCGGACGGCCCGAGCACGACCTCGCTCATCTCGCCCGCAATCGCGCTGGGCTCGACGTTGACCTCAGCGACGTACGCCCCGGCTTCTCTCGCGATGAGCGGCAGGCTAGCCGCCGGGTAGACCACGGCGCTCGTCCCGAGGGACAGAAACACATCGGCCTGCGCGGCGGCTTCGGCAGCGCGCTCCATCGCCCCCTCGGGCAGCCTCTCGCCGAACCAGACCACGTCGGGCCGGAGCAGCCCGCCGCACACCCGGCACCGCGCCTCGGCCCCGTCCTCGATGGCGGCGAGGTCGCCGCGCGTGGCCGGGGTGCCGCAGTCGGCGCAGTAGCTCCGCGTGAGGTTGCCGTGGAGTTCGACGATGCGCTCGGTCCCGGCGCGGCGGTGGAGGTCGTCCACGTTCTGCGTGGCGAGCAGAAAGTGCGGCACCATCCGCTCTAGCTCCGCGAGGGCGGTGTGGCCCGGGTTCGGCTGCACCTCCTCGACGACGGCGCGGCGGTGGGCGTACCAGCCCTGCACGAGCACGGGGTTGGCGAGGAACGCGTCGATGTTGGCCAGTTCCTCGGGCCGGAACTGCTGCCACAGCCCGCCGGGGTCGCGGAAGGTCGGGACGCCGCTCTCGGCCGAGATGCCGGCTCCGGTGAGGACAGCCACGCGCTCGGCGCGGGCGAGACGTTCGACGAGGGTGTCGGTGAAGGGGGGCACGGAGGGTCGGAGGACGGTGGGCGTGGAAGGTAGGCAGGGTAAGGAGAGATGGGTCGCGTTCATCCGGCAGGCTGTCCCTCCACGCCCTCCTTACTCTCCTCGCCTTCCGCGCTGTCCTCTTCCCGCGCAGCGCGGGCGGCCTCGATGGCGGCGACGGCTTCGCGTGCTCGGGTGAGTGCGGTCGCGTGCGTCGCCGGGTCCGGCTGGACCTCGGCGAACTTGGCGAGGTCGGCCAGGCGCAGTACCGAGGCAATGCGCTTGTGCGCGGCCTCGGGCACGTCGTCTCCGTGCTCGGCGAGCGCATCGGCCAGCTCCCGCGTCGTCTGCTCCAGCGCGGGGACGCGGAGGGTGCGGGCGAGGTAGGTCCGCAGCGCCTCCGACAGCTCGACGTAGAATGGCTTGACGGCGGCGGGCGTGCCGGGCAACCTCGCCGCGAGCGCGTCGAAGCGGACGGTCGCTTCTTCGTGCGCTGGCAGCGCCGAGGCCAGTGCGGGACGGCGGCGGCGCTGGCGGAGCCACGCCCACAGCGCGACGAGGAGGGCGAGGACAAGGAGCGCCGCAGTCAGCCACGGTCCCCACGCCCGCGGGAACGTGGCGAGCGGCGCGAGGCCTTTGGGCCGGGCCGTCGTGTCGGCGGGCACGAGTGAGCGGACGCCGACGAACGCCGAGCGCGAGGCCACGACGGTCGTGTCCGTGCCGCGCACGATCCGCACCGGTACCGGCCCGACGCGCGCCGAGTCGAGCGCGAACGTCGCTGCCTCGAACACGGCGCTGTCCACGCGCACCGCGCCGCGCTCGGCCGGGGGGAGGCGGCGGCGGCCGAGCAGTTCGGCCTCGCCGGCTTCGAGCGGGGCGCGCACCGCCTCAGCCGCGCCGGGCGGTTCGGGAAAGACGACCTGCACGCCCGGCGCGTGCTCGACCGCGACGGCGACCTCGAAGCGCTCGCCGACGGTCACGCTGTCGGCGAGGACGTGGAGCCGGACGGTCTGCGCCGAGACCGGAGCAGCCAGCAGCAGCGCCAGCACCACCGCAGGGGCGACCGGCCGGTCGCCCCTACGCCATAGACGGAGGCAGGCGGTGACGCTCATCGTTACGCCGCCCGGTTGCGCTGCCGGAAAAACCCGACGAGCGGCTCGACGTAGTCCTCGTCGGTCTGCACGCGGACGGTGTCCACGCGGGCGCTCCGCAGCGCCGTCTCGATCTCGGCCTGCCGCGCCTCGGCCTGCCGGGCGAACGCCTCGCGCGCGGCACGGCTGCCGGTATCGACGAGCACTGGGCGGCCCGACTCCGCGTCGCGCAGCGTGAGCAGACCGACGTTCGGCAGGGCGACCTCGCGCGGGTCGCGGAGGTGGACGGCGACCACGTCGTGCCGCGCCGAGAGGGCGCGGAGCTTGCGCTCGTAGCCCCGGTCGAAGAAGTCGCTGACGACGACCACAATCGCGCGGCGGCGGAGGACGTGGAGGAGGTGGTCGAGGGCGGCGGTGATGCGGGTGCCCGCCGCCTGCGGCGCGTGGGCGAACACGTCGCGGACGATGCGGAGGACGTGGCGGCGGCCCTTCTTCGGCGGGACGAAGCGCTCGACCCGGTCCGAGAACAGGAGCAGCCCCACCTTATCGTTGTTGCGGACCGCGCTGAAGGCGAGGACGGCGCACAGCTCGGCCGCCACCTCGCGCTTCTCGACCCCGCCCGTCCCGAAACGCTCGCTGCCCGAGACGTCGACGGCGAGCACGAGGGTCTGCTCGCGCTCCTCCTCGTAGAGCTTGACGTAGGTCTCGCCGGTCCGCGCCGACACGTTCCAGTCGATCGTCCGCACGTCGTCGCCGATCTGGTAGGGGCGGACCTCGGAGAACTCGATCCCGCGCCCCTTGAACGCCGAGTGGTACTCGCCGCCGAAGACGTCGTTGACGAGGCCTTTCGTGCGGATCTCGAGGTGGCGGATTTTGCTGAACAGGTCGCGGGGAATCACGCAGCGTGACCGAAGGCGAGGAGGAAAGACGGAGGATAGCGACGAAACACGTTGCAGCGCAGCGCAGCCTCAGCAAAATGCGCAAGGTACAGCCCGACGTCTGCGAAACGAGACCCCGCTACCCCACCGGCTCGCATATCTGGTACCTTGCACATCACAGGTATCGCTGCACGAAATTGCCGGCTCATTTATGATCCAAGTTGCGCCCCGTCTATCCGCCGTGCCTGTTGACCGCAGACAGAGCCTGCCCCGGACACCGATCCGGGGGACGGCAGACTGCCGCGAGTGAGGGAAACCGGCGGTCCGCCGTCTGCGGTCTCTGCTCACCAGCCACAGGGTCTCACAGCCTGGGTCTTGTACGATTCCTCGGTACGGTTCCATGCGTCTTCAGATTCCCCCGGCGCTCGCGCCCCGCACGACGTTTCGAGAAGCGCGCGCGCCCGAGTTCATGACCGCGCTCCGGGCACGGCCGAAGCCACCCCCGCTCGGCCGCTGGCTCCTGGTAAGCGCAGGCTACATCCTGCTGTACCGCCTCGTGTTCGAGGGCTCGACCTGGCTGCGCGTGGAGGAAGACTTCTCGCTGTGGTACCCCCCGGCAGGGCTCGACGTGGCCCTGGTCGCCATCTTCGGGTCGTGGTTTGCGCCGGCGGTGGTGATCAACCAGGTCGTGCTCCTGAGCGGGTGGCTCGGGACGCCGAGCGTGATCGCGTCGCTCGGGTGGGGCTGGACGCTCGTCTACGCGCTCGGGCAGGGGGTGGTCTACGGCGGCCTCGCGGCTGTGCTGCTGGTCTACCTCGGGTGCAACCCGCGCCTGCGCCACGTCCGCGACGTGACGTTTTTTCTGGTGCTGATGGTGGTGGTCGCGCCGGCGCTGCTGGGCGCGTGGAAGGTCGGCATCTTCGTCCTCACAGACGCGCTGCCGGCGTCGTCGTTCTGGCCGCAGCTGCTCGGGTACACGGTCGGGGACGGAACCGGCATCGCCCTACTCGTACCCGTCCTAGCCGTGCTGCTGCGCCCGTTCCCGAAGCTGTGGTGGGACCATTCCCTGCGGCCATCCGAGGGGGTCGAGTGGAGCCCCACCTCGAAGCACCTGCTCGAACTGGCGCTCACCGCGGCCGGGTCGCTCGCCGCGTGCTGGTTCATTTTCGCCGCCCAGCCGGAGCCCGCCCTGGAGGTGACGTATCTGCTCTTCGCGCCCATCGTGTGGCTCGCAGCCCGGTACGGGATGCCCGGCGCGGCGCTGGGTGCCCTCGTCGTCAACCTCGCGGCGGCCTTCATCGTGGCCCCGGCCGAATTGCCCCAGGTGAACCCCTACACGGTGCAGTTCGGGATGTTCACGATGACAGTGATCGGCCTCTACCTCGGGGCTTACGTCTCGTCGCGGCGGCGGTCCGTGCAGCGGATGATCGAGGCGGTCGCGCTGACCGACCAGATGAACCGGACGAGGCAGACGATGCTGATGAACCTCTCAGAGGAGGTGCGCCCCCCGCTGACGGCAGCCTCTCGGTCGGTCAATGCGCTGGCCGACCTCGCGTCCTCGGAGCAGGCTGCGCTCCTTGCCACGTTCAAAAGCAGCACCTACCGGCTCGTGCGGACCCTGGACCGGATGACGGACTTCGCCCGCGTCGAAGCCGGCGAGGTGAAGGTGGAAGCTGAGACCGTAGACCTCGCCGCCGTCACGCGCCGCCTCGTGGCGGAGGCGGCACCTGAAGCCAGAGGCAAGGGCATCGACCTGCTGCCGGAGATCGCCACGTCAGTCCGGGTCGTGGCCGATCCGGTGCTGCTCCCGCGTACGCTCCGGCCGCTCGTAGGGAACGCCGTGGCCTATACCGAGAAGGGGTTCGTGACGGTGCGGGTGAGCGCCGAGGACGGCGAGGGCGTGTGTGCCGTCGTCGACAGCGGGTGCGGGATGACGCCGGAGAACCTGAGGCGCGCCTTCGAGCCGTTCTCGGACCGGAACACCGACCCCGACTACCCCCGGCTCGGGATCGGGCTGGCGATCGCGCGCGGGCTGGCCGAGGCCCAGGGCGGCCGGATCGACGCGACGAGCGCGCCCGGCGTGGGCTCGGTGTTCACGCTCCGGCTGCCGCTGGCCGCGCGCGGACTGTAGGTCTGGGAGTGTGGGAGTGTGGGAGGCAAGCAAAACCACGAAAACTACCGAGGCCGTCGCGCGCTGCGCTAGCGATCTTCGCCCATCCGCCCATCCGCCCATCCGCCCATCCGCCCATCCGCCCATCCGCCCATCCGCCCATCCGCCCATCCGCC
>JBCDKT010000039.1 GCA_038746285.1 Bacteroidota bacterium | reverse complement strand
GCACGGGGGAGGAGTGGGAGAGTGGGAGAGTGGGAGAGTGGGAGAGTGGGAGAGTGGGAGAGTGGGAGAGTGGGAGAGTGGGAGAGTGGGAGAGTGGGAGAGTGGGAGAGTGGAAAGAAAAGCCGAGAAAGTTAACGGGACCACCGCGCTCCGCGCCAACGTCCCTTCTTCCCATTCCGCCCGTTCTCCCCATTCCTCCCATTCCGCGCCGAAGGCGCTTAACGTCGTACTTTAACTGCGGACCCGCACCCGATCCGATGAAGCAGGAAGGCATCCGTAAGCTCTACCACTCGATCAGCGAAGTCGCCGCGCTCGTGGACCTCGAAGCGCACGTCCTGCGCTACTGGGAGACTGAGTTCGACATGCTGCGCCCGAAGAAGAACCGCGCCGGCAACCGGGTCTACACCGAGCGCGACATCGAGACCGTGCAGCGCATCCGCCACCTGCTGCGCGAGGACAAGTACACGCTCGAAGGGGCCCGGCAGGTGCTCGCGCGCGACGCCGCCCCGCCGGTGGCGACGGACCGCGAGGCCCTCCGCGACCTGCGTGCATTCCTGGAGAAGCTGTTGCACGCGCTCTGAGCAGCAGGCTATATTGAGCACCGGACCCGTCCCGGGTCCGTCATCGGGAAGTAGCTCAGCCAGGTAGAGCACTCGGCTGGGGGCCGAGCGGTCGCAGGTTCAAATCCTGTCTTCCCGACCAGCGCCTCGTGCGCTCCCCCGAGCCCGGCTTCTCCGCGAGGCCGGGCTTTTTTTGCCGGCGCGCGCCGCGCGCCACCCAGCCGCCGCCTCGCTACACAGTCTTCGGGTGTGTATTTTCCGGCCTGACCCTTCTGCACGGCCATGGCTTCCGACCCCTCCGCCCCTCTTCCCCCCGCGTCCGGCCCCAGGATAGAGCACGACCTCCAGGCGATCCGCGAGGCGAACGACCTCTCGCTGGACGCGCTCCAGCGAGAGACCCGGATGCCCAGCGACATCCTGCGCCGCTTCGAGGCGGGCGAGCTGGTCGGGGACCCGAACTACAACGAAGTCTACCTCCGCAACCTCCTGAAATCTTACGCCCAGGCGCTCGGCGTCGCGCCGAAGGAGGTGAGCGACGCGTTTGACGCGATGAAGGCCGGGACCTACGACGGCAGCCTGCGCCGGCTGTACGTCGACGGCGAGAGCGAGGCTCCGCTACCGCAGACGCCGCCGCCACCGACCTCGCCCGACACGGCCCCGGCCGTCGCGGCCCTCTCCGAGCCCCCAGCGAAAAAGGAAGTCGCGCCGCCCGTCACCGAGCGCACCGCCGAGCACATGCCGAAGCGCCGGGTGCAGACGGCGAAGGCCGCCGCCTCCACGGCCAGCCCCATCGAGAAGTCGTGGGGCGTCATCATCGGCAGCACCGTCGCGGCCGTGGTGGTGATCGCGGCCGTGCTGTGGTTCCTGCTGCGCGACCCCAGCCCGGAGCCGGAGATCGCCGAGGCCCGGCCAGCGCCGGCCGACACGGCCCAGGCCGCTGCGCCCGCCGAAGCTGACACGGCCGCCGTAGCCGAACCCGCCGCGCCCGCGAATGCGCCGGCGTTCCAGACCCCGATCCAGCTCACCGTCACCGCCACCGACGAGCCGCTCGAGAACTTCCGCGTCCAGGTGGACGACGATGCCCGCCGCCCGCACTGGGTAGAGCCCGGCCAGAGTACCTCGTTCACGGCGCAGCAGCGGATCGCCGTCTGGGGCGAGACGGAAGCCGGCACGACCGGCGGGGGCGAGTACGACGGGGCCGTCCTCGCCCTCCAGGGTCTCGAGTGGACGCCCTCCGACGGCCAGGTCGTCCGCATCAGTGCTGAGGGCGGGCAGGCCGTGCTCGACTCGCTCGCACGCACCGCCCGATGAACCTCGTCGCGGACACCGAGGCCGTCCTGCACTACCTCGGCGGGACCGACCTAGAGCAGGCAGACGCGGCGGCAGCCGAAGACCTGGCCGCACGGCTGGCGCCGCTGCTCCGGGAGCATGGGCACCGCTACTACGTCCTCGACGCGCCCGTCATCGCCGACGCCGAGTACGACCGCCTGTTCCGCGCGCTCCAGACCCTCGAAGCGCGCTTCCCCGACCTCGCCACCCCAGACTCCCCGACGCGGCGGGTCGGGGGCGAGCCGCTCGAGGCCTTCGGCAAGGTCCAGCATCCCGAGCCGCTGCTCTCGCTCGGCAACGCGTTCGACGCGGACGAACTGCGGGCGTGGTACGAGCGTGCCCGGAAAGGGCTGGCGGAGCGGTTCGGCGACGTGCAGCCTGCCCTCGTCGCTGAGCCGAAGATCGACGGCCTCGCCCTCGCGCTCACCTACGCCGACGGACAGCTCGCGCTCGGTGCGACGCGCGGCAACGGGCAGGTCGGGGAGGACGTGACCGAGCACGTCCGCACGATCCGTGCTGTCCCGCTTCGCCTCGCGGCGACGCCCGAACCGCAGGCGGCGGGGGACCAGGGCTCGCTGTTCGATGCCGCCCCGGCCGAGCCTGTGCGCATCGAGGTGCGAGGCGAGGCGTACCTGCCGAAGCCCACCTTCGAGCGGCTCAACGACGCGCTGGCCGCGGAGGGGAGCAAGACGTTTGCGAACCCCCGCAACGCCGCCGCCGGCAGCCTCCGCCAACTCAACCCCCGGGTCACGGCCTCGCGCGGGCTGCGGTTCTTCGCCTACGGCCTCGGGCCGGCCGAGGGCGTGGCCGCGCCCGGCACGCAGCACGAGACGCTGGCCTGGCTACGCGGCCTCGGTTTCGCGGTCAACGAGCACGCGCGGCGGTTCGAGGACATCGAGGCGGTGGTCCGCCACTGCGACGAGCAACGCGCGCGGCGTGACGACCTCGACTACGAGATCGACGGCGTCGTGGTCAAGATCGACCGGGCAGACTTCCAGGATGCGCTCGGGGCCGTGGCGAACGCGCCGCGCTGGGCGATCGCCTTCAAGTTCCCCGCCCGCGAAGCCACGACCCGGCTCTCCGGCATCGATCTCAACGTCGGACGGACCGGGGCGATCAAGCCGCTGGCGCTCCTCGACCCGGTCGGCATCGGCGGGGTGACGGTCTCCAAAGCCACGCTCCACAACGCCGACTACATCGCCGGCCGCGACATCCGCATCGGCGACCGCGTCGTCGTCAAGCGGGCGGGCGACGTGATCCCGCAGGTCGTCGGCCCGGTGGAGGCGGCGCGGACAGGGGAGGAGACGGCCTGGACGATGCCGGAGACGTGCCCTGCGTGCGACGAACCCATCGCCCGGATCGAGGGCGAGGCCGAGTTCTACTGCGTGAGCGCGGCGTGCCCGGCCCAGACCATCCGGCTCGTCGAGCACTACGCCTCGCGCGCGGCGATGGACATCGTCGGCCTCGGCGAGAAGGTGGCCGTCCAACTCGTCGAGGCGGGCCTCGTGCGCCGGCTCGACGACCTCTACCGTCTCACGCCCGAGGCGCTGGCTGCGCTCGACGGGTTCAAGGAGAAAAAGATCGAGAATCTGCTTGCCGGGATCGAGACCTCGAAGGGCCGGCCCTTGCGCTCGCTCCTTTTCGGCCTCGGCATCCGGTTCGTCGGCGCAACGGTCGCCCAACTCCTCGCCGAGCACCACGCCGACCTCGGTGCCCTGGCTGCAGCTCCGCAGGAGGACCTCGAAGCCATCCACGGGATCGGCCCGGAGACGGCGCGGAGCGTGGCCGAGTGGTTCGGGCACGCGCCGAACCAGGCCGTCGTGGAAGCGCTCAACACCCTCGGCGTAAACACGGACCGCTTGCCGGAAGAGCCTGTCTACACCGAAGCGCCGACCGAGGGGCCACTGGCCGGGCAGACGTTCGTGCTGACCGGCACGCTGCCAACGCTCAGCCGCGCCGAGGCGAAGGAGAAGATCGCCGGCGCGGGCGGCAAGGTGACCAGCAGCGTCAGCACTAAGACCGACTACCTCGTCGCCGGGTCCAACGCCGGGTCGAAGCTGGACAAGGCGGAGCGCCTGGATGTTGAGGTCGTCAGCGAAGCGGCGTTGCTTGAAATGCTCGGCGAGGAGAAACCCGAACGAGCGTAGGTTTTGGCGGACGCGTACGATGCGAATCACAGACCTCCCAGCCTCGTCCTCTCTGCGCAGGCGGGGATCCATGGGGTGCCGGAGCCGGTGGATGGGCTGGGGCCGCCGCTTGCGCGGTCCGGCTCGGGGGCCGGGATGACAAATCGTTCTGCTTTTCAGCGATAACATGCTCGACGCGATCAAAACCCGGCTGGCCCGACGGAGCGCCCTCAAGCTCACCGAGCGGCGGACGGTCCGGCCCTGGAACCCCAACCCGGCCGCTCGGCGCGCGCTCGTCGTCCTGCCGGCGGAGGAGATCGAGGCGAAGGAGGCGTGGCGTTTCCTCAACGACCTGGGGATTCCGTCTCGGCAGATCGTGCCCGTCGTGCCGTCGAGCCTCGTGCCCTACGCGCCGGCCGACTTCATCGGGCGGGTCAAGCGGATGGATGACAAGGCGCTCACCATGCTCGGGCTGCCGAAGCCGGCCTTCGCCGGCGCCCTGTGGCAGACGGAGCCGGACCTCGCGTTCTGCCTCACGCCGGAGTTCGACCTCGCAGCGGCGACACTCACCGGGGCCTCCCCAGCAGCGTTCCGCATCGGCCTCTACGCCGAGGCTGCTGAGCCGTTCTTCGACCTCATGGTGGCCCCGGGCGACTCGTTCGCCTCGACGCTCTGGGCGCTCCATGATACCCTCGCCCGCATCGAGCCGCCAGTGGTGTGAGGACGGGTCCGGAGTGGGAGGAGTGGGAGGAGTGGGAGGAGTGGGAGGAGTGGGAGGAGTGGGAGGAGTGGGAGGAGTGGGAGGAGTGGAATAAAAACCGAACAAATTACCGAGGCCGTCGCGCTCCGCGCCTACCGTCCTCTGTCCACCGTCCCACAGTCTTCCGTCTCACCGAACCATGCTGACCGGCCTCGACTACGTGGTGCTCGTCGTCTACCTCGTCGGGGTGCTGGGGTTCGGGCTGTGGGCGGGCGGGCGGCAGCAGACGACGACGGACTACTTCCTCGGCGGGCGCGACCTCCCGTGGTGGGCCGTCCTCTTCTCGATCGTCGCGACGGAGACGAGCACGCTGACCGTGATCGGGGTGCCGGCCGTAGCCTACGGCGGGTCGCTCCTCTTCCTGCAACTCACGTTCGGATTTCTGCTCGGGCGCATCGCCGTGGCAGTGCTCCTGCTGCCGCGCTACTTCGACGGGGAACAGGTGACGGCCTATGCGTTCCTCGGGGCGCGCTTCGGGCCTCGGATGCAGGTCGCGGCCTCGCTCACGTTCATGGGCACCCGCCTCCTCGCCGACGGCGTCCGCCTCTTCGCTACGGCGATCCCGCTCAAGGTCATCGCTGCCGCGGCCGGGCTGGAGGTCTCCTACGCCGCGATCATCGTCGCCATCGGCCTCGTCACCGTGGCCTATACTTTCGTCGGCGGGATCAAGGCGGTCGTGTGGATGGACGTGGTGCAGATGGGGGTCTACGTCGGCGGCGCGCTCCTCGCCGTGGGCCTGCTCCTCGGCGACGTGCCGGGCGACTGGTGGGCGACGGCGCGCGCGGCGGGTAAGACGCAGATCATCGACCTGGGCTTCGACCTGCCGTTTGACGAGTGGGTGGCGACGCC
This sequence comes from Bacteroidota bacterium, assembly GCA_038746285.1. Taxonomy (NCBI): domain Bacteria; kingdom Pseudomonadati; phylum Bacteroidota; species Bacteroidota bacterium. The sequence continues at coordinate 30,687 of JBCDKT010000039.1, read as the reverse complement.
CTACACGCTCGTCGTGGCCGTCCTCGGCGGAGCGTTCTTCTCGGCGGCCTCGCACGGGGCAGACCAACTGGTCGTGCAGCGGCTGCTGGCGTGCCGGAGCCTGCGCGACGGACAGCGGGCGCTCGTCGGGAGCGGGATCGCCGTCGTCGGGCAGTTCGCGCTCTTCCTGCTCGTCGGGCTCCTCCTGTGGAGCTACTACGGCGGGGCCGACCTCGCGGACCTCGGCCTCAGCCGGGGCGACGAGGTGTTCCCGAAGTTCATCGTGGAGGCCATGCCGGCGGGCCTCGCTGGGCTGCTCCTGGCCGGGATTGTGGCGGCGGCGATGAGCACGCTCTCGTCCTCGCTCAACGCCCTTGCCTCCTCGACCGTACTCGACCTACGTGGCGCACGGCGCACACCGCGCTCGGAGGAGGACGACCTCCGCCTCAGCCGGTGGGCGACGCTCGGGTGGGGCGTCGGGCTGATGGGCTTCGCCGCACTGTTCGAGTCGATGACGGACCCGGTGGTCGAGCTCGGGCTCGGGATCGCCTCGTTCACCTACGGCGGCCTGCTCGGGGCGTTTCTGCTCGGCCTGGTGAGCCGGCGGGCGCAGCAGCGCGAGGCCCTCGTGGCGTACGCCGTGACGCTCGTCGCACTCGGCGTCGGCGTCCAGACGGGCGGACTCGCGTGGCCGCTCTACACCGCCGCCGGTGCCGGACTGACCGTCGCCCTCGGCACGCTGCTCGGACTACGGCACCGGTGAGCAAGAGAGGAGTGGGAGGAGTGGAATAAAAACCGAGAAATCTACCGAGACCGTCACGCTCCGCGCCTACCTTTCCGTCCTCCGTCCTCCGTCCTCCGTCCTCCGTCCTCCGTCCTCCGTCCTCCGTCCTCCGTCCCACCGTCATGCCCCTCGCCGATCTCCGCCGCCACTTCCCGCACACCGAGCAGTGGACCTACCTCGACCACGCCTCGACCGGGCCGCTCAGCCAGCCCGTGATGGACGCCGTCGGGACGTTCCTCGGCCAGCGGCACCGGACGAACCCGAACAACTACTTCGACGTGGCCCCGACGGTCGAGCGTGCCCGCGAACGTCTCGGTTACCTCCTCGGTGCGCCGGCAGACCGGGTCGAGTTTGCGCCCAACACGTCGGCGGCGCTGAACGTCCTCGCCCAGGGGCTCGACTGGCAGCCGGGCGACCGGATCGCGGTGCCGGGCTGCGAGTTCCCGGCCAACGTCTACCCCTGGCTCGGCCTGCGCGCGCGCGGCGTCGAGCTCGACTTCGTCCCGCACGAGCGCGGGGCGTTCACCCTCGACGCCGTCGAGCAGACGCTTAGGCCGGAGACGCGGCTCGTCTCGGTCAGCTGGGTGCAGTTCCTCTCCGGTTTCCGCGCCGATCTCGCGGCCATCGGGTCGCTCTGCCGCGACCGGGGCATCCTCTTCTGCGTCGACGGGATCCAGGGCGTCGGCGCGCTCCGCATCGACGTGGCGGACCTGCCCGTCGACTTCCTCGCGTGCGGCGGGCACAAGTGGGTGATGGGGATGCAGGGTACCGCGTTCTTCTACGTCACCGAGGCGCTCCAAACCCGGCTTCGCCCCGTGCGCGGCTGGCTCAACGGGCCGCTCGACTGGAACGACTTCCTCTCGTACCCGACCGATTTTTACGACGACGCCCAGCGCTTCCGAGGCGGGACGCTCAACCATGCCGGGATCGTCGCGCTCGACGCGGCCGTCGGGCTGCACCTCGAGGCCGGGCGCGCCTGGTGCGAGGCGCAGGTCCTGGAGCGGAGCGCCCAGGTCGCCGCCGGGCTCGACCGGCTCGGGCTGCGGCGCTACGGCTCCGAAGACGACTGGCACGCCTCCGGCATCGTCGCCGCCGAGCACCCCGACCCCGAGGCGGTGTTCGACCTCGCCCAGCAGCGCGGCATCGCCCTCGCTGTGCGCGACCGCAAGCTCCGCCTCGCGCCGACGTGGTACAACACACCCGACGAGGTAGACCGCGCGCTCGAAGCCGTCGCCGACGCAGGCAAGACGACGGTTGCCGCAGGGCTGGTGGGCCAGCAATCGTAGGGGCGACCCCGTGTGGTCGCCCGTTTCCAACGCGGCGGTGCAGTCGGGCAGACGCACCGGTCTGCCCCTACTTTCGGGCATGGAAGAGACACAGCAAACTGTCGTCGTGGTCGAGGTGCCGGAGGGCTACCACGCCGGGCAGCGGCTCGACGTGTACCTCACCGAGCACTTCCCGAACGCCTCGCGCGCGAAGGTGCAGCGCGGCATCAAGGCCGGCGACGTGACCGTCAACGGGACGGTCCAGACGAAAGTCTCGCCGCCCGTCGCCGCCCGCGACCGGATCGAGGTCGTCTTCCACCGCCCGCCGCCCATCGAGGCGCAGCCCGAGCCGATCCCGCTCGACATCGAGTACGAGGACGAGGTGCTGCTCGTCGTCAACAAGCCCGCCGGGCTCGTCGTCCACCCGGCGCACAAGAACCGGACGGGTACGCTCGTCAACGCCCTCCTGCACCACGTCGGCGGCGGCACGCTGTCGTTCGAGGAAGACGAGGAGAACGACGACGAGGTCGGCCTCTCGACCGCCACGGCCGCGCCCCGCTTCGAGGGCGACGTGGCGGTCCGCCCCGGGATCGTCCACCGGCTCGACAAAGGCACCTCCGGCCTCCTCGTGGTGGCGAAGAACGACGCGGCGCACGCGGCCCTCGCCCGGCAGTTCATGGAGCGGACCGTCCGCCGCCGCTACCTCGCCCTCGTCTGGGGCCGGCCCGACCCGCCGAGCGGCACGGTCGAGACGCACCTCGGGCGTGACCCGCGCGACCGGCGCAAGATGGCAGTCGTGCCGGAGGAGCGGGGCAAACACGCCGTGACGCACTTCGAGACGGTCGAGGCGCTGCGGCACACGGCGCTCGCGCGGTTCCGGCTGGAGACCGGGCGGACCCACCAGATCCGCGTCCACGCCCGCCACCTCGGCCACCCCATCCTCGGCGACGAGATCTACGACGGCACCGCGATCCGCAGCGGCCTCGACTCCGGCAAGCGGCGGCAGTTCTTCCGCAACCTGTTCGAGACGATGCCCCGGCAGGCGCTCCACGCCGCCACGCTCGGCTTCACGCACCCGGCGACCGGCGAGGCGCTCGACTTCGCCGCTCCGCTGCCCGCCGACATGCAGTACGTCCTCGACCGGCTGCGGGCGGTGGAAGGGTGATGGAGGGCGTCTAAAGCAAAGCCAAGAAAGGTACCGAGGCCGTCGAACTCCGCGCCGGTGCTTCTCCCTCCTTCCCCTCCCTTCCCTCCACGCCGAACCAACCCTTCGCGAACGCTCCTACCCCCGGCGCGTATATTTCGCCCGCCATGCCGGACGCCGTGCCTGACACCCTCTCCATCGCTGACCTGCTGAGCCCCACGACCGTCCGTGTCGGGCTGGAGGGCGCGGACAAGCCAACCGTGCTCGGCGCGCTCATCGACCTCCTCGACGGGCACGACGAGGTGGGCGACCTCGACCGCGTGCGGCAGGACGTGTTCGCGAGGGAAGCCAAGCTATCGACGGGCGTCGGCCTCGGGCTCGGCTTGCCGCACGCCCGGACGACGGACGTGCGCAGGACCGTCGCCGCCTTCGCCACGACCGCCGGGCCGGTCCCGTTCGAGTCGCACGACAGCGAGCCGGTGCGGCTGCTGTTTCTGCTCGTCGGCCCGGAGGGGGAGCGGGGGCACCACGTCAAGCTGCTCGGCCGCATCTCGCGCCTGATGAACCGCCCCGCCTTCCGCGACGCCCTCCTCGCCGCCGTCTCGCCGTCCGAGGTGCTCGACCTCTTCCGCGAGGCCGAGGCTGAGTTGGCAGTATAGTTTACATGTATCAGATAGACGAGCAGGATCGAGTCGTCGAACTAGGTGAAGTGCCGCAGTCATCGGTCGGTGCGCCCCTTCCTGTTGTTCTCAGTGATGAGCACACGTTGCACCTCCTCTATTATGTACAGAATGGGCCAGAGAGGTGGGGCGGAAGTACGGTTCGTGTCGCGAGTCTCACTTCTTCGTCTGAGCCTTCGGCGATTGTGTCGTTTTCTTCGTGCTACGCATCGATGTTCGGGCCGCCGAATGACGAAGCATTCGAGGGACACCCGCTGGCAGAACGTGGGTTACGTCCCTACAGCGCGTTTGAGGTAAAGCATTCGTCGTGGGTGCGCCGACTAGAGCGAATGAACGCGGTACACCCTTATCATCGGCCAGAGCGGTTCGAACAGCTTCGGCATTTCGTATTCACGTTCCACGATTCCACATTCGAGTGTATTGCCTCAGGCTTGAAGGTCGAAACGCGCGTGGCCTCGAGAGCGGACACGCTAAAGGAGTTAAGCGATCGTCTCTGCCGGTCGACCAATGACAACTGACAAAAGACAAGTGAACTTCCAGAACATCCCCGGCACGTTCGATATCCTGCCCGATGCCTACGACGCGGGCGGGGCGACGGTCTATGGCAGCGCGGCGTGGCGGCACGTCGAGGCGACGGTGCGCGGCGTGATGCAGCGGTTCGGCTTTCAGGAGATCCGCACGCCGGTCTTCGAGCCGACCGACCTCGTCGCGCGCGGCGTCGGGGGGACGACGGACATCGTGCAGAAGGAGATGTTCGCCTTCACCAAGGGAAGCACCGACTACGTCCTCCGGCCCGAGATCACGGCACCGGTCATGCGGTCGTACCTCCAGCACCACCTGCAGCAACGCGGTGGGACGCAGAAGCTCTACTACGTCGGCCCGTGCTTCCGCGCCGAGCGCCCGCAGCGGGGCCGCTTCCGCCAGTTCCACCAGTTCGGCACCGAGACGCTCGGCACCGACGACCCCCGCGCCGACGCCGAGACGATCGCCTGCATGGTCGCCGTCTACGAGGCGTTCGGCATCACCGGGACGCGGCTCCGCGTCAACACCCTCGGCGACGCCGCGAGCCGGCCGCGTTACCGCGAGGCGCTCCGCGCCCACCTCGCCCCGCACGCCGACGCCCTCTCCGAGACCAGCCGCCGCCGCCTCGACACGAACCCGCTCCGCATCCTCGACACCAAGAGCCCCGACGAGCAGACCCTGCTGGAGGACGCGCCCCTCCTGATCGACTTCGTGGACGACGCGAGCCGCGGACACTACGAGACGGTCAAGATGCTCCTCACGAGCCTGGAGATCGACTTCGCCGAGGACCCCCGGCTCGTGCGCGGGCTGGACTACTACACGCAGACGGCGTTTGAGCTGGAGAGCGACGACCTCGGGGCGCAGAGCGCGCTCGCGGGCGGCGGGCGCTACGACGGCCTCGCCGAGGCGGTCGGGAGCAAGCAGGCCGTGCCGGCAGTCGGGTTCGCGGCCGGGTTCGAGCGGCTGTTCCTCGCGCTCGACGCGCAGTCTATCCCTCTTCCTGATCGGCCCGATCCGGCGGCGTTCCTCGTCGCGCTCGGGGACGAGGCCGAGCGGTGGGTCTTCGCCGCGGCGCACCGGCTGCGGCGGGCGGGCCTTGCGGTCGGGCTCGACGTGCGGGGGCGCTCGCTGAAGGCGCAGATGAAAGAGGCCAACCGCCAGAACGCCCGCACGGCCGTCATCATTGGCAAGGACGAACTCGCGGCCGAGGCCGCGCAGGTCAAGGACATGGACACCGGCGAGCAGCGCAGCGTCCCGTTCGCCGACCTCGCCAGCGCGCTGGCAAGCGACGAACAACGGGCGACGAGCGACGAGTGAAATGATCGTCCGGTCTCCGGCGTTCTGCTGGCGAACCGTATCATTCGACATCCGCCACCCGACCGTCGGCCTCCGCCATGTATCCCCGCGTCACGGACATCTTCCCCGACCTCTTCGGGTTCGAGTTCCCCGTTCCCCTGTTCTCGTTCGGGCTGATGGTGGCCGTCGCACTCCTGACGGCAGCGTGGCTGACGCGGAAGGAGCTGGACCGGCTCTACGTGGTCGGTCGGCTGAAGGCGGTGGAGGTGAAAGAGCCGGGCAAGAACGGACGGGTGAAGACCGTCAAGGCGAGCCCGTCGGTGCTGGTCTGGACGATGCTGACGCTCGCGGCCGTCTTCGGCGTCGCCGGCTCGAAGCTGTTCCACATCGTCGACTACTGGGAGCGCTTCGTCCTCGACCCGGTCGGCATGCTGTTCTCGACCTCGGGGCTGACCTTCTACGGCGGGCTGATCTGCGCCGGCCTCGCGATTGCCTACTACGCCAAGAAAAAGGGCCTCCGCGTCCCGCTCGTCGCCGACGCGCTCGCGCCGGGGCTGATCCTCGGCTACGGCATCGGGCGGATCGGGTGCTACCTCTCGGGTGACGGCGACTGGGGCATCTGCTCGAACCTCGCCGACAAGCCAGGCTGGATCCCCGGCTTCCTCTGGAGCGAGACGTTCCCGCGTAACATCCTCAACGTGGACGTGGTGACCGACACGATTGCCAAGATGGAGCGCAACGGGATGTCCACCGAGGTCTGCCAGGGCGCGACGGGGGTCTACCCGACCATGCTCTACGAGTTCGCGCTCGGTGCCGTCCTCTGCGGGGTGCTGTGGGCGCTGCGGACGCACCCGTTCAAGGCGGGCTGGCTGTTCTCGCTCTACCTCGTCTTTAACGGCGTCGAGCGCTTCCTGATCGAGACGATCCGCCTCAACCCGGAGCTGTCGTGGATCGGGCTGTCGCAGGCGCAGTTCATCGCGGTCCTGATCGTGCTCGCGGGGGCCGCTGGGCTGGCGCTCACCACGCGCCGCCGCGCCGCCGACCCGGTACCGGCCACGTCATGACACGCCCCGTCCTCGCTGGTCTCCTCGCCCTGCTGCTCGCGCCCGCCGCGCTCGCGCAGGCCGACTCGGCAGAGCGAAGCGAGGTGCTCCGCGACCTCGACGCGCGCAGCGAGCGGGTGGAGGCGGCCCGGCGCGAAGCGCTCGCCGCCACCGAGGGAGAGCCGGCCGAGGCCCGGCAAGCGGCCCTCGGCGCGGCGCTCACGCCCTTCGACCTCGCGGCCGACGACGCCCGCCTCGCCGCCGCGGTTGAGGCCGAGACCGACCCCGACGTGCGGCAGGCGCTGCTGCTGAGCTACGTCGCCGTCGAGACCGACCTGGCCGACAAAAACGCGGCGCTCGGGATGCAGGCCCTCGACGCCATCGGGCCGGCGGGCGCGCTGTGGTCGCACCGGCCGGCGCTCGTCAAGCGCGCCCTCGCCCTCGCCACACTCGCCGATCCGAGCGCTGCCGCCGAGGCCGGGCGCAGCATCTACGAGCAGCACCCCGACCGGGCGGTGCAAGCCTACGTCCTGCTGCACGGCCTCGAAACAGCGCACGCGGCGCAGAGCGAGGGCCGGGCACAGCGCTACTTCGACCTCCTCCAGACCGACCGGTTTTACGAGACCGAGCCGGGCCTCATCGCCTGGGGCGTGTTCCAGCGCTACGCGACGCGGGTGCGCCCCGGAGCGCCAGTGCCCGAGTTCGCCGTGCCGCGCCTCGGCGGGGGCGCCCTCGTCTCGCGCGCCTCGCTGCTCGGGAGCGTTTACCTCGTCGACTTCTGGGCCGAGTGGTGCCTGCCGTGCATCCGCGAGATGCCCGTCCTGCACGCGGCCTACGAGCGCTTCGCCGGCCGGGGCTTCGAGATCGTCTCGGTTTCGATGGACGACAGTCCGTCGATTGTTGAGGCTTTCCGCGCCGAGCGCTTTCCGATGCCGTGGCTCCACGTCTGGAACGGCGACGGGTTCGGCGGCGGGATGGCGCAGGCGTTCGAGGTCCGCGCCGTGCCGAAGCCCATCCTCGTCGGGCCGGACGGCACGATTCTCATCACGTCGAGCACGAACCTGCGCGGGGCCAACCTGGAGCGGACGCTCGCAAGCCTGCTGGGAGAATGAAGACGCACCCCGACACTGCCGACCTCGTCGCGCGCGCGCTCGCGCGCGTCACCGAGTGGGAGGCCTCGTACGGCCCGTTCGAGCGGCACCCCGCCACGGCCGTCGACACCGACCGCCTCGACGCCGCGCTCGGGGAGTACCTCGACCGGCTCGGCGGCAACTACCCGTTCTTCCACCCGCGCTACGTCGGGCAGATGCTCAAGCCGCCGCACCCGGTCGCCGTCGCGGCCTACGCTGCGGCGATGCGGATCAATCCCAACAACCACGCCCTCGACGGCGGCCCGCCGACGGGGCAGATGGAGAAAGAGGTCGTCGCCGACCTCGCGGCGATGTTCGGGCTTCCAGACGACACCCTCGGGCACCTGACGGGCGGTGGGACGATGGCGAACCTCGAAGCGCTCTGGGTGGCGCGGCACGTCCATCCGGGCAAAGCCATCGCCTTTAGCGCCGACGCCCACTACACCCACGGGCGGATGGCCGAAGTCCTCGGCCTGCGCACGGTCACGGTTTCGACGGACGGGCGCGGGCACCTCGACCTGGGCGCGCTCGAAGCCGAACTCAAGACGGGCCGCGTCGGGACGGTCGTTCTCACCCCGGGCACAACGGGGCTGGGGTCGGTCGATCCGATCCACGAGGCGCTGGCGCTGCGCGAGCGCTACGGCGTCCGCCTCCACGCCGACGCAGCCTACGGCGGGTTCTTCAGCCTGCTGGCGCAGCCCGGGAGCGAGGCGCCCGGCGATTTCCCCGCCGAGGCCTTCCGCGCCCTCGCCGCGTGCGACTCCGTCGTCGTCGATCCGCACAAGCACGGGCTGCAGCCCTACGGCTGCGGCTGCGTGCTCTTCCGCGACCCCAGCGTCGGGCGGTTCTACCGGCACGACTCGCCCTACACCTACTTCACCTCGGACGAGTTGCACCTGGGCGAGATCTCGCTCGAATGCTCGCGGCCCGGCGCGGCGGCCGGGGCGCTCTGGCTTACGCTCCGCGCCCTCCCGCTTCGCCCCGGCGATGGGCTCGGCCCGGTCCTCACCGCGTGCCTCCGCGCCGCCCGCGCCTTCGCCGGCAGGCTGGATACGTCGAGCGCGTTCGACCTCTACCTGGAGCCCGAGCTCGACATCGTCACCTTTTTCCCGCGAACCGAAGAGGCGACGCTCTCGGCGGTCGACGCCGCGAGCCAGCGGCTGTTCGACCTCGCCATGCAGGACGAAGACGACCCTGTCTTCCTGAGCCTCTACCGCGTCCCTGCTGCAGCCCTCCGCACCCGCTTTCCCGACCTCGAAGCCGACATCGGGCACGTTCGCATCCTGCGCTCGGTTCTGATGAAGCCCGAGCACGAGCACTACGTCGGGACCCTCACCGACCGCCTCGAAGACGTTGCCGGGCGCGTGCGCACGGAGGCCCTGCATGGCTGACACGACGGGCATCATCGCCGGACGCAACCCCGTCCGCGAGGCGCTGGAGCGCGGCGAGCGGAGTATCGAGAAGGTGCTCCTGGCCAAGTCGAAGGGCAGCCCGACGCGGGCGCTCGAAGAGGTCCGGCGGGCGGCGGCGGCGGCGAACGTGCCGGTGCAGTTCGTGCCGCAGGCGAAGCTGAGCAGCCTCGCGCCGGGCGTGACCCACCAGGGCGTCGTCGCCCTCGCCGCGGCCCTCGACTACGCCGACCTCGAAGCAATGCTGCACGCGATTGCGCCGACGCCGGACGCGGTGCGCGAGGCCCAGCCCGTGCTCGTCGTGCTCGACGAGATCTCGGACCCGCACAACTTCGGCGCGATCCTGCGCAGCGCGGTCGCCGCCGGGGCCTCCGGCGTGATCGTCCCCGACCGGAACCAGGCCCCGCTGAGTGCGACGACGCTCAAGGCGAGCGCCGGCACCGCGCCCCGCATCCCCGTCGCCCGCGTCACCAACCTCGCCGACGCGCTCCTCCAACTCAAAGAGCGCGGGTACTGGGTCGCTGGCCTCGACAGCGCGGGCGAGGAGACCGTCTGGACGCTCGACTGGGACCGGCCCGTCGCGCTCGTGGTCGGGAGTGAGGGAAGAGGGCTGCGCTCTCGGGTGCGCGCGGCGTGCGACTACCTCGTCTCGATTCCGCTTCGCGGACCGGCGGAGTCGCTCAACGCCTCGGTGGCGACGGGGATTGCCCTGTTCGCGGCGGTGCGGGGGCGAGGGGCTATCGGCTCTTAGCTTTCGGCTGTTGGCTCCACCTCTGCCCGGCGGTGAATCACCGGGCTGAAAGCAGAAGGACGCTGATGCGCCCTGGCGCAGTCCCGAAAGCCAGAAGCTGACAGCCGAGAGCGAGCAACCCAACAACAAACGAAGAAGCGCACAGAGGGCGTGCCATGCCACCCTCTGCGCGCTTCTTCTTTACCAGCCGGGCTCCCATCGTTCGGGCGGGCCCGGCTGGCTCCCTTCCCCCTTGAGGTTCGTAGCTAAAACGGCGCGGGCTACTTCTTATTGCGCAGCCCGTAAACAATCTTGCGGATCGTGTCGAACTGGAGGTATGGATACTCCTCGCGGAGCGCCTCGATGGCCTCGTAGGCCGGGGTGTCCCGGTGGCGCATCGCGCGGAAAGCCTCGCGGATGCGGAAGTCGCGGACGCCCTTCTCGCTCAGCAGGTTGTGCTCGACGAGGCGCTGGTAGATGTCTTCGCTGACGAGTCCTTCGAGAGGGTTTCCCCCGGAGTTCTCGGAGAGGTGAGCCGATGTGTACTCCATAGGTCCTGGCCGATAAGTCCGGGGCGCCCTGCGGGGCTGTCCCCACCGCCGCGTAGTGCGGCTGCAAGGGAACGATAGCCCTCGCGCTGCGCGCAATCAAACGCTTCGGCCTGAACGGTTGCCTGCCTAGTCCGAACGGACAGAGACTGCCGTCGAGTCGTAGAGCCACTCCTCGGCGTCGAGAAACGGCTCGCCGCCGTCCTCGCTCACGGTCCCCCGCACGAAGAGGCGGTGCCCGACGAGGCCGGGCGGCGTCTCGGGCAGCGTCACCCGGATCAGCGCGGTCCCGTCGTCGAGCACCAGGGTGCGGGTCCCGGCCGGCTGATCGAGCACGCGACCGCTCACCGAGACCTCGGCCCCGGCGAGGGAGTCGAGCCCCGCAATCGTCGTCGTGCGGAGGTCGGGAACGTCCAGCACGGGGAGCGGAACGGCGTCCGGTTCGCAGGCAGTAAAGAATAGCGCGAGGGTGCCGATAAGCAAAAAGGAGAGACGCATTAGACCGGTTCAGCGTGACGCTTGGTTGTCAACGGTAATGGAATATCACCCGCGACGGGCAGGTTTTGGAAAGATGATGGTTACGAATGGAAACGGTTTATCTTTCATAGCGTCTGATCTCCAGGCCCTGTCGTCCCGACCCTCTTACCCTGCAGCATAGGCCCTAAGCCACCACACTCCGCGATGAGCAACAAGGCAATCTACATCGTAGACGATGACCCCAAGATCGGTGAACTCTTCGCCACCGTCCTGCGCCGGGACAGCTACGACGCCGAGGCGTTCGTCAGTCCCGTCGCGATGCTCGAAAAGCTCGACGGCGGCGCGGTCCCTGACCTCGTCCTGACGGATCTCATGATGCCGCAGATGACTGGCATCGAGCTCCTCGAAGCCCTCCGGGAGCGCGACGTCACGGTCCCGATCATCATGATGACCGCGCACTCGTCGGTGCAGACGGCCGTCGAGGCAATGCGGCTCGGGGCGTTCCACTACCTCCAGAAGCCGGTCAACCTGGAGGAGATGCGCGCCCTGCTCGCAAAGGCGCTCGACCTCTACTCGGACAAGGTCGAACTCAAGCAGATCAAGCGCGAGCGCAAGAAGGCCCACGAGGTAGACAAGATCGTCGGGACGAGCCCGGAGATCGAGAAGGTCCGCGAGACGATCGAGACGCTCTCGGACATCCCAAATACCATCGTCCTCATCCGGGGCGAGACCGGGACCGGCAAGAACCTCGTCGCCAAGACGATCCACTACAACTCCGACTGGAACGCCGGCCGGTTCATGGAGATCAACTGCGCCGCGCTCCCGGACAACCTCCTCGAGTCCGAGCTCTTCGGCTACGAGAAGGGGGCCTTCACCGACGCGCGCGCCGGCAAGCTCGGCCTCCTCGAAATCGCCGACGGCGGGACGCTCTTCCTCGACGAGATCGACTCGATGTCGATGCCGCTCCAGGCGAAGCTCCTCTCGTTCCTCGAGAGCCGCACCTTCCGCCGCGTGGGCGGGACCGACGACATCCGCGTCGCCACCCGGATCGTCTGCGCGACCAACGCCAACCTGGAGGAGAGCGTCGCCGAGAAGACCTTCCGCAAGGACCTCTTCTTCCGCATCAACATCGTCTCGCTCCGCCTGCCCGCGCTGCGCACGATGGGGAAGGACATTCTCCTGATAGCGAACGAGGTGATCGAGCACTTCAACCGCGAGCTCAAGCGAAACGTCGAGACCCTCACCGAGGCCGCCGAGCAGAAACTTCTCGACCACGCGTGGCCCGGTAACGTCCGCGAGTTGCGCAACGTGCTCGAGCGCGCGATGATCTTTACGCGCGGGGCTACGCTCGACTCGGGCGACATCGCGCTGCTCAAGACTGAGGGCTTCGAGGACGCCGGGGCCGACGGCTACTTCCGCTTCCGCAGCGGCGGCTCGCTCGAAGACCTGGAGCACGAGTACATCCGCCACATCCTCTCGACGACCGACACGTCCTACGCCGAGGTCGCCCGCATCCTCGGCATCTCGAAGAAGACGCTCTGGGAGAAGCGCCGCAAGTACAACCTCGACGAAGAGCTAGAGAGCGCGTGACAGACTGCGGGTCAGGCTCGGCAACATGCAGCCGCTCCGAACGTTGACACCCCATCAACGACGCCCTGACGATTATGTCTAGCTCTTCGCTCGGAGACAATCCGGCCCCGGCACGAAGCGAGTGGGAGAGGGCCGAGGGAACTGCCCGTGTGCTGGGCGGGCACCCCGATTTAGATGCCCAAGTCGTCGGCGCAGCCGCTATCTTCCTGGCTGAGTTGAACGAGCGCATAGGTGCGCTCAGTGGTGACCTAAGGCGGCGACTAGACGCTACCGAGGACTTGTTCGCTCACACCTGAGACAACTAACCTGCGCTAGCTAGAACAGGCGACGTGACCGAACAGGAACAGGACGAACTCGAACGGCGGCTGGCCGGGTGGACGCCCGGCAGCGTCTCGGCCGGCGAACTCCAGCGGGCGCTGGAGCGGATGCTCGGCGTCGGCGCGGCGCGCGTCGGGATGCGGGCCTCAGCCAACGGGTCGGCGTCGGAGGCGTGCGCGCTCGCCCCGCCGATTGCGCGGATGATCGACCACACGGTCCTCAAGCCCGAGACCACGGCCGACGCCATCCGGTCGCTCTGCGAGGAGGCGCGGACCTACTGCTTTGCCAGCGTCTGCGTCAACCCGTGCTACGTCCCGCTCGCCGCCGACATGCTGCGCGGCGCAACGTCGGCTGTCTGCACCGTCCTCGGCTTCCCGTTCGGCGCGAGCCGGGCACCGGTCAAAGCGGCCGAGGCCGAGCAAGCCTACCGTGACGGAGCCGACGAACTCGACATGGTACTCAACGTCGGCTTCCTCAAGAGCGGGCTCTACGACCAAGTCGAGGCCGACATCCGGGCCGTCGTCGAGGCGGCGCGCTACGCCTCGGGAGGGCGAGCCACCGTCAAGGTGATCCTCGAAACCGCACTCCTGACCGACGAAGAGAAGGTCGTCGCCTGCGTCCTCGCGCAGAACGCCGAGGCTGACTTCGTCAAGACCTCGACCGGGTTCTCGACCGGCGGGGCAAGTCCGCAGGACGTGGCCCTCATGCGCCGCGTGGTGGGAGACCGGATGGGCGTGAAGGCCTCCGGCGGGATCCGCTCTATAGAAGACGCCCGCGAGATGGTTGCCCACGGAGCCACGCGCATCGGCGCGAGCGCGTCGGTGGCGATTGTGCAGGGCACGGCGTCCGGCGGCGACGGGTACTGAGCGGAGGACAGTGAACGGTGGACAGAAGACGGTGGACGGTCTCAACTACAACGTGCAACCTATGACGAGAGCTTTCCCCTTCGCGTTTTTCGCTGCGCTCGCCCTGATGGCGTGCAGCGGCTCTCAGGAGACCGTGGATCCCACGCCGCCTCCGCCCGACGACGAGCGAGGGCCCCCGGCCTACGAGACCTTCGACCCGTCATCCTACGATGCGGAGCCGCCCGAACCCAGCGCCGAGGTCCAGCACGACGTGCCGGAGGCGCTGATGGCGGGAACGATCTCGATGCCCGAAACCACGGGGCCGCGCGTCGTGCAGGGCTACCGGATCCAGGTGTTTTCCTCGGCGGAAAAGGGGGCCGCCGAAGACATCCGCGACGAGGCCACCGGCTGGTGGCGCGTCGTCCAGAACGACCTGGACGCGGTCGAGGTGATGCCCCTGGGGCTCGACGCGGACGTGGACTTCAACCGGCCGTACTACCGGGTCCGGCTCGGGGCGTTCGAGTACCGGCGCGAAGCCGAGGCGGCGCTACCGCTCGTGCGGAGGCGCTTCCAGCAAGCGTTCATCGTCCCAGATCAGGTGATTATCCAGGAGTAGACCACTACGCTGACCGTCACGCGGCATCGGCCTCCACTTCGCCCTGGATGACGTTCGAGAAGTGCCGCGTTGCCTGGCCGTCCGCCAGCACGAAGGCGTTGACGAGCTGGAACGTGCCGCGCTCGCTCGCCATCGTGAACTCGACGAAGAGGTCGTTCCCGTGCTCGGCCTGGCGGTCGACCTCGACGGACGAGATCGAGCCGTGGAAGTCGAGGAAGTTGGCGTACTGGTCGCGGATGGCGTCGCGTCCGCTCCTGGCACCGAACTCGAAGGAGAGCATCACGGCGTCACTCTGGTAGAGGTCGGCCAGGGCGTCGGCGTCGGAGGCGAGGAGGTGCTGGCGGAGGCGGTCGAAAAATGACATGATCGAGAGGAGAGACAAGCGAGAGGAGAGGCATGCGGTGAAACCTCCGCTGCCGCGAGAAGTGCCGCGACTCCCAACTAACCGGTCCTCTGCAATCCAGCCTATCCTTTCCGGGCGTACCACGCGGCCCCGATGATGCCGGCCTCGTTTGCGAGGCGCGCCGGGACCAGCTTCGCGTCGGTCCTGAGGAGCTTGCCGTACTCCTGCCAGCGGTGCGGCTTGCTCACGCCGCCGCCGATGACGATCAGGTCCGGGGCGATGACGTACTCGATGTGGTCGAGGGCGTCCTGCACGCGCTCG
Organism: Bacteroidota bacterium; assembly: GCA_038746285.1. Lineage (NCBI taxonomy): Bacteria > Pseudomonadati > Bacteroidota > Bacteroidota bacterium. The sequence goes on along the minus strand of JBCDKT010000039.1, from coordinate 15,647 downwards.
GCCCAGGCCTCCCATGACAGGGATTCCCGCTCGCGGACCGAGTTGGCCGACCACTTTTCGAGCGTCGTGCCCTTGAGCCAGAGTTGGCCGAACTCGGTGTTGGGGACGAGCGTGCCGTCGACGATCACCACGCTGCCGACGCCCGTGCCGAAGGTGAGGACGACGACCGTGCCGCTCTTGCCCTTACCGGCACCGAAGCGCGCCTCGGCCAGACCTGCGGCGTCGGCGTCGTTGAGGAGGCAGACCCGGAGGCCCGTCTTTTTGCCAAACAGCTTGGCCGCTTTCTTTCCGACCCACGCCTCGTCGATGTTGACGGCGGTCTCGGCGACGCCGCCTCGGACGCGGGCCGGGAGTGTGCAGCCCATCCGGCCCTGCCACTTGAAGTGCTCCACGATCTCGACCACCGTCCGGGCGACCGCCTTCGGCGTGGCCGGCTGCGGCGTGGGGATGCGGTGGCGTCGGGCGACGAGCTCGCCCGTGCGCGTGTCGACGAGGGCTCCCTTGATCCCGGTCCCGCCGATGTCGAGACCGAGCACGATCTTCGGCTTCTTCTTTTTGGCCATCCCTCGAGCGGTGCGTGCGAGGGAAGAAGCTACGCCCCCACCTCGAAATACTGCACGCTGAAGAGGTCGGCCGGGTCGGTCCAGCACTGCCGCACCGCGAGCCCGTGCCGCGCCGCGAAGGCCGCGAAGCCCTCAACCGTGTACTTGTGCGAGTTCTCTGTGTGCATCGCCTCGTCTTCGCCGAAGCGGAACGTCTTACCGTCTACCTCAACGGTCTGGTCGCGGAGGCTGACGAGATACGTCTCGATGCGGCTCTTGTCCTCATTCCAGACGGCCCGGTGCGCGAACCGGTCCCGGTCGAACGTGCCACCGAGTTCGCGGTTGATCCGGTCGAGGAGGTTCAGGTTGAAGGCTGAGGTGACGCCGGCTGCGTCGTCGTAGGCCGCCTCGAGCACGGCCGGGTCTTTCTTCAAGTCTACGCCGATCAGGAGGCCGCCGCCGGGTTCGGCGATGCGGGCCGCCTGGTCCAGAAACGCCGCCGCCTGGGCCTCGTCGAAGTTGCCGATCGTCGAGCCGGGGAAGTAGACGACGCGCTTGCCCGCGGGCAGGTCGGGCAGGTCGAAGGCGGCCGTGTAGTCAGCGGCGACAGGAAGGATGGGAAGGTCGGGGTAGGCCGCCCGGAGCTGCTCGGCGACGGAGAAGAGGTGCTCGCCGGAGATGTCGATCGGGACGTAGGCCGCGAGGCTGCCGAGATGGTCGAGTAGGACGCGCGTCTTGAGGCTCGACCCGCTGCCGTACTCGACGAGCACTGCGCCCGGCCCGATCTGCGCTGCCATCTCGTCGACGTGCGCCTGCATGATCGCAAGCTCCATCCGAGTCGGGTAATACTCCTCGGTCTCTGTGATCTGGTCGAAGAGGACGGAGCCGATCTCGTCGTAGAAATACTTGCAGGGGAGTGACTTGGGCGAGGCGGACAGGCCGGCGATGACATCGCGGAGAAACGCCTCGCGTTCCGTTTCTAGTTTCTCGTTTCTGGTTTCTCGTTGAGGGGAAGCGGTAGCGGGAGGAGTGGGCATGGGAAGCAGAAACGAGGAACTGAAAACTAGAAACTGGACCTAGCGGTCTTTCGCCAGGCGGAGGCCGGTGAACTGCCACGTCGCGTCGGCGGGGAAGAAGTTGCGGTAGGTCCGGCGGACGTGCGTGCGGCTCGTGGCGCAGCTTCCGCCGCGCAGCACGAACTGGTTCGACATGAACTTGCCGTTGTACTCGCCGAGCGCGCCGGGGAGCGGGTTGTAGCCGGGGTACGGAGAATACTGGCTCCGGGTCCACTCCCACACGTCGCCGAAGAGTTGGCGCAGCCGGGGCGCGGCCGGGGCCCCGTCGCCGCCTGGTGCGTCCGGCTCCGGCGGCACCGGGTGGAGCACGTCGTCCTCGGCGAAGTTGCCGGTCATCGGGACGCCCTCGCTGGCGACCTCCCACTCGAACTCCGTCGGGAGGCGCGCCCCGGCCCAGCGGGCGAAGGCGTCGGCCTCGAAGTACGAAATGTGCGTGAGGGGCGCGTGGGGATCGACAGGCCGCATCCCGGCGAGCGTGAAGTGGTGCCACTGGGGACCGCCGCCGGTCCCATCGTCGCGCCGTTCCCAGTAGAACGGCTCGGACCACCCGTTGGCCTGGACGGCCGCGAAGCCCTCGGAGAGCCAGAGCGGGGCGCGCTCGTAGCCGCTGTCGGCCATGAAGTCCATGAACTCGCCGCACGTCACGAGCCGGTCGGCGAGCGCGAACGCCTCGACGAAGGCCCGGTGGCGCGGCGTCTCGTTGTCGAACGTAAACGGCCCGTCGCGCTCCGGTAGGTAGCCGATCTCGTGGAGCCCCGCGTCGAAGGCGACCCACTGCACCGCGCCGGGGTCCGGGGCAGGCGTCACCGACCGCTCGCGGTAGGCCGGACGGAGCGGGTTGACAGAGAAGACGTGCTTGATGTCCGTCACCATCAGCTCCTGGTGCTGCTGCTCGTGGTTGAGCCCCACGCGCACGACCTCGCCGAGCGCCGAGTCGTCGTCGCCCGGCAGCCCGTCGAGGAGGCGGAGCATCGCCTCGTCGACGTGGGCGCGGAAGGCGAAGACCTCGTCGACGGTGGGGCGCGAGAGGTAGCCGCGCTGCGCCCGGCAGTGGCGCTCGCCCGCCTGGACGTAGTACGAGTTGAAGAGGAACGGGTAGGCCTCGTCGTGGAGCGTGTAGTCCTCGGCGTATTCGCGGAGGACGAACGTCTCCCAGAACCACGTCGTGTGGGCGAGGTGCCACTTCGTCGGGCTCACGTCCGCCATCGACTGGACGACGTAGTCCTCGGTCGTGAGCGGCTCGGTGAGGTGCTCGGTGAAGGCGCGGACCGCGCGGTACTGCTCGGCGAGCGGGAGCGCGAGGTAGGCGTTGCGCGAGACGGCAGCGTCAGGGGTGAGGATAGGCATGGGAGCGGAGAGGGGGAAGAGACGGGAGTCCTACGCCGCACCGTGCCGTGCGTTCTGCCTTCGCAGGCCCTTACCACCCTCGGGCTGCCGCTTCGTCACGGAAAACGGCGAAGGCCGGCCGCTCGCTCCGGTCGTAGCTGCGAAGGCCGAGGCTGCCCAGAAAGCCGAGAAAGCGCTCGTCCGAGATGCCGTAGTACACCTCAAACTCGCCGACCGAGGCAGGCGAGAAGTCTGTCAGGAAGGAGTACGAGATGCCCCGGAACTGGTCGGCGTGGTCGTCCCACGCGCGGAAGAGCTCGCGGACGAACGCCGCCTGCATCGCGTCCGAACTCTCGCACTGCGGGCTGGCCGGGTAGCCGGCCTCGGCTAGGTACACCGGCCGGTCGGGATAGGCTGCTGCGATGGCGTCGAAGTCGGCACGCACGACGGTCGGCGGGCGGACCGTGAAGTCGTCGGCGAGCGGATAGTAGGTGGTCAGGACGACGTCGCTGCCGGCGTTGAGCCTCTGGGCGAGCGCCCGCGTGCCGCCCGTCAGCCCGTCCGAGGTCACCTTGACGCCCAGGTCTGTGCCGGGACGTAGCGCACGGGCGCGCTCGGCGGCGGCTTCGTACAAGACCGTGTAGGCGGCCCACGCGTCGGCGTCGGCGAGGAGGGCGTCGACTTCGTTCCCGAGGGCGAGGAACGTCAGCTCCACGCTCGGGATGCGGGGAAGCGCGGCGTCTAGAAGCGCCTCGAACCGGCCGATCACTTCGGGATGGTCGAAGGGCAGGTCCTGCAAGTCACTGGGCCGGACGTCGTTGTTCGTATCGACGGGACCGATCATGAGGTCGAGCTTGAGCCCGGCGGCGGGGAAGTAGCTCTCGGCCACGTCGAGCAGGCTGAGGTCGAACGTGCCCGGCTCGGGCTCCAGGCGCTGCCAGGTGAGCGAGAGCGTCACCGCTTCGGCCCCGAGGTCTTCGGCTACGCTCAGCGCCTCGTCGTAGGACTCGACCTCGGCTTCGACAATCTGGATAGTGAGGACCCGCGAGCCACGCGGGACCGGGGCCTCGTCACCAGGCGGTGGATCCGTTGCCGCCGTGTCGCAGGCGGCGAGAGCGAGGCAGGCGAGGAGCAGGATCTGGGAGCAGCGCATGGCAGTGAGCGTAGAGTCCAGGAAGGCAGCCACAGGGCTTAGCGTACGCAGGACATCGGCAGAAGCGCCGCTCGCCTTTACGCCGTGGCGTCGTAGCGCGCTACGCCCCGGCTACGCCGGTCTCGATCACGATCTCGCCTTCGAGGGTGCGGTGGACGGGGCAGCGGTCGGCGATCTCGACGAGGCGGGTGCGCTGCTCGTCCGAGAGCGGGCCGTCGAGGGTGAGGGTACGGCGGAGGCGGTCGATGTGGCCCTCCTCGGTCTCGCACTCGGCGCAGTCTTGGGCGTGGAGGCGGTCGTGCTCGACCTGGACGGTGACGCCTTCGAGCGGCCACTTCTTGCGGTCGGCGTACATCCGGAGCGTCATCGCGGTGCACGTCCCGAGGGCGGCCCCGAGGAGGTCGTAGGGCGTCGGCCCCTGGTCGGTCCCGCCGACCTCCTCGGGCTCGTCGGCGACGAGCGCGTGCTGGCGGATGGCAACGCCGCTGCGGAAGCCGGAGGTGGGCGTGTGGACCGTGACGCGGTGGTCGAAGACCTCGGCGAAGTCGGCGGGGAGGGACGGTTCCATGAAGACAGGGAGACGGTGAGCAAAGGACGGGTTGCAAGCTACTGCTGCCGGCCCTGCCGCGCTTCACGATGCGGTCAAACCGCCTGGCCACACTCGGGCCTCGAGAGTTGTACGACAAGAAAGGCTTGCAGCCCCACCGGCTGCGAGCCTCGGAAAGTCTAGCGGGCGGAAAGCGCTTAGCCCTGCTCCTGCACCTGGCGGACGTAGTCGAACTGCCGCTGCGCGCCGTTGACGATCTGGCTCAGTCCGGTGCCGCCGGAGCAGACCCGCTTCGCGGTCCGGGCGGCGAAGTACGAGCCCGACAAGCTAGTGCGCGACGGGCTCACCGAGGGCGACTTCGAGGCCACGCGCAACTACCTCCTGAAGTACGTCAACGTGCTCACCCAGAGCCAGGGGCGTCAGATCGGCTACGCGCTCGACTCGCGGTTCTACGCCAACCCGCCGTTTGCGGAGTTCGTCCGCAAGAGGCTCCAGGCGCTCACGCTCGACGACGTGAACTACGTCCTGCGTGAGCACCTGCGGACCGACGGCCTGGCGCTCGTCGTCGTCACCCCCGACGCCGAAGACCTCCCCGCGCGCCTCGCCAAGGACACCCCGTCGCCGATCACCTACAACGCGCCCAAGCCCAGCGAGATCATGGTCGAGTATGAGGTGATCCAGCAGTACCCACTCGGCATCGGCCGCGAAGCGATCCGCACCGTGTCCGTGGAAGACGTGTTCGAGCAGGCGTTGTTCTAGCCAGCGCTGCGTCGGGCCAGGCGCGCAGCGAAGACAGACCGACGCGCAGGAGCGGCTGGACGGCTGCTCCTGCGCGTTTTTGCGTGGTCCTGGGGCACGAGGTGCGACGCGGGGGAAGAGAAATGGCGCGGCGGATAAAGGTTGGTCTTCTGGCGGACGATACGCCCTATGGTCCGCCCCATCGGGGTCCGGGCCGATGTCCACCCCCACGGCGGTGCGAATCACCCCCTCCGCCTTGTCCTAGCCCAAGACGCCTCCTTCCATGCATACCCTATCTCGCTTTCTCTTGCCCTGCACGCTGCTGCTCGGCGTGCTCGTCGCCGGCTGCGACTCGACCGACGAGAGCGGCACCGCTACGATCTCCGGACGCGTGACCGACAGCAGCGGAAGCGCCATTGGCGGCGCCAACGTCGTCGCGGCGGAGTTCGGCGCTTCGACCGTCACGGACGGGTCGGGTAACTACGCGCTCGACCTTCAGGTGGACAGTTCGGGGACGGTCATCGCCCTCGGCGTGTTCGCCGACGACTTCGTGGAAGCCTCGCCGCGCAGCGTCACCGTCTTCATCGACCAGGTCACCCCGGTGCCTTCGATCGTGCTCACCCGACTCGGGGGAAACAGCGAGGACGACGGCGGCAACGACGGCGGCGGTGGGGACACCGGCGGCGGCGTCGATGACGGCGCGGACGAAGGCTCCGGCCCCGGGGCCAGCATCACGCTCGTCGACCGCTCCTCGACGACCATCGCCGTCCGAAGCGCGGGAGCCGACGAGACCGCGACGCTCACGTTCGTCGTGCTCGACGCCTTCGGCAACCCAGTCGACACGGACAACGCTATCACCGTCAACTTTGCGATCGCTAGCGGTCCCGGCGGTGGTGAGTTCCTCGCGCCCGCGAGCGACGAGACCAACGCCTCGGGCCGGGTCCAGACCACGCTCTCCAGCGGCACCGTCGCTGGGACGGTCCAGATCCGCGCCACCGCGACCAACAGCGACGGCGTCGAGATCGCCTCGCTTCCCGTCATCATCACGATCACCGGCGGCCTGCCGGACCAGGCCCACTTCGGCATCGGCATCGCGGAGCGTAACGTTCCGGGCTACGAGGTTCTGAACGTTTCGAGGACCGTCGAGGCGGTCGTCGGGGACATCTACGCGAACCCGGTGCAGCCTGGGACTGCGGTCTACTTCACGACGAGCACGGGCATCATCGAAGGGGCCGCCCAAACCAATGCACTCGGGCAGGCCAGTGTCACGCTGCTCTCGGCTCCCCCCTTCAACGCGGGCACGCCGCCCGCCGCCTGCCCCGACGCCGACCCCCGAGGCTACGGGGTGATCACGGCCAGCACCGCAGACATGAACCAGGAGCAGATCGAGACCAACGGGTTGATCCTGTTCTCTGCGGAGACGACGATAGACCTGGTAACCGAAGGGCTGGAACTCCAGGGGTACCGCTACACGGTGTCCGACCTCTTCGGCCACCCGCTCGCCCCGGGCTCCGTGATCACCGTCGCTGCCGACGGCGTGAACGTCGAGGCCGTCGGCGACGTCAACGTCGTCCTCGGCGACTACCTCTGCCCGGGGAGCGGGACGACGCGGTTCACGTTTGCCGTCGTGCAGGGCGACGAGGAGGGCGAGGACGACCTCCCGCTGCCGCCCGAGGTGGAGACGATCACGATCAGCGTCAGCAGCCCCAACGGCAACTTGCAGCTCACGCGCTCCCCGCTCGGCGAGGGGCTGACGCAAGACCTCGTCACGGAAGACTTCTGAGCCTTCGGGGGTAGGACGCCGTGGCTCTGGCCGCCCGGTCTCGCGCAGACTGGGCGGCTTTTTTGTGGGGCGTATGTTGCGGCATGACCTCACCAGGCAATCCGGCCCAAGCGGGCGCGCTCGAAGCGATCTTCATCGCGCCCACAGCGAAGGCCCCGGTGCAGTCGGTCGAGGCCGTGCGGGCCGTGCCGGGGCGCGGGCTGGAGGGGGACCGCTACTGGAAGGGCGAGGGCGCGTTCAGCCGCTGGCCCGGACCGCTCCGCGAGGTGACCCTCATCGACGCCGACGCGCTCGCCGCGGCCGAGGCCGAGTTCGGGGTGCACCTCTCGGCGGGGGAGCACCGGCGCAACCTCGTCGTGCGCGGCGTGCCGCTGGCCGAGTGGAAGAAGCAGGTCTTCACCGTCGGCGCGGTGCGGCTGTGCGGCGTGCGGGTCTGCGCGCCCTGCAAGTACCTCGTGCGCGTGACCGGGCAGGAGGCGATCTTCGACGCCCTCGTCCGGCGCGGCGGCCTCCGCGCCGAGGTGCTGACCGAAGGCACGCTCCGCGTCGGCGACGCGGTCCGGCCGGTGTGAACGCAGCGCCGCCCCGCGCGTACTCCTCAGTCGCCCCAACCGCAGGCTCCGCAGGAGCCTTCCCATGCGCATCCCCGACGACAAGGTCGAAGAGGTCAAAGCCGCCACCGACATCGTGGACGTGGTGAGCGACTACGTGCGGCTCAAAAAGGCCGGCTCCAACTTCAAGGGGCTCTGCCCGTTCCACAACGAGAAGACGCCGTCGTTCAACGTCAACCCGTCGATGGGCATCTTCAAGTGCTTCGGCTGCGGGAAGGGCGGGAACGTCTACTCGTTCCTGATGGAGGTCGAGGGGCTGGGGTTCGTCGAGACCGTGCGGATGCTCGCCGAGAAAGCGGGGATCGAGTTGCCCGAGGAGGGCGCGGGCGACCCGCACGCCGACGAGAAGGAGTCGGCGCTGCACGCCCTCCGCTTCGCGGCGCGGTGGTACTACGAGCAGCTCACCCGCACCGACACCGGCCGGCAGCGCGGGCTGGCCTACTTCGAAGGGCGCGGTCTCTCGCCGGAGACGATCAAAAAGTTCGGGCTCGGCTTCGCACCCGACGCGTGGGACGGACTGCTGAAAGCCGCTGAGGCGGCCCAGGTCAAGCCCGAGGTGCTCGACGCGGCCGGCCTCGTGCTCCCGAACAAAAACGGCGACGGCTTCCACGACCGCTTCCGCGAGCGGGCTATGTTCCCAATCCTCTCGCACGTCGGCAAGGTCCTCGGCTTCGGCGGGCGCGTCCTCCCCGACAGCGCGCCGCCGACCGGCGACTACGTCCCGCCGAAGTACATCAACTCGCCCGAGACGCGGGTCTACAGCAAGAGCCGCGTGCTCTACGGCCTGTTCCAGGGCAAGCAGGCCATCCGGGGCGAGGAGGAGGTGATCCTCGTCGAGGGCTACACCGACGTGATCTCGCTCCACCAAGCAGGCGTCGAGCATGTGGTAGCCTCCAGCGGGACGGCGCTCACGCCGGAGCAGGTGAAGGCGCTCGGGCGCTACGCCAAGCGCGTCCTCCTGCTCTACGACGCCGACTCAGCCGGGGCCGCCGCCGCGCTCCGAGGCATCGACCTTATCCTGCGCGAAGGGCTCGCGGCCTACGTCGTCGCACTCCCCGAGGGCTCGGACCCGGACTCGTTCGTGCAGCAGTTCGGCGGCGAGGCCTTCCGCAACTACCTCCAGAAGCACCGCCAGAGCTTCGTGCATTTCAAGGTCGCCGCCGCGCGGCGGGCCGGGACGCTCAGCACCCCCGAGGGCCAGGCCGAGGCGGCGCGCTCGGTCCTCGACTCGGTCGCCCAGATTCCCGACACGGTGGCGCAGGACGGCTACATCCGCGTCGCGGCCGAGCAGCTCGGCGTGCCGGACATCCACCTGCGGATGCAGTTCCGCGACCTCGTCAAGAGCGGGGCGAGCACGCCGCGCTCGGTGCCTCGCCCCGAGCCGCCGCTGCCGGAGGACGACGGGCCGACGCCGGTCTTTTTCGAGATGCGGCCCGAGGAGGGCGCGCTCGTCCGGCTGATGCTGGAGCACGGCCGCCCGATGGTCGAGCACGTCCTCGGCCGCATGGGGCTCGACGAGTTCTCCGAAGGACCGGTGCGCGACCTCGTCCAGCACCTCCTGAAGCAGTACGAGGCCGGCCCCATCGACCGCGAGGCGTTCGTTGGCGGCGCGTTCGGGCCGGCGGTGCAGCAGATCGCCGCCGGCGTGCTCGTGGACCGGCACGCGGTCTCGCAGAACTGGCAGAAGCTGGCCGGGGTCGGCGTGCCCGAACTCAACGGCGAACCCTACGAGTCGGCCGCGAGCGCGATGACGCTCCTCAAGCTCGACCGCGTCGGCGAGGCTATCGACCTCGTCGTCCGCAAGACCTACGCCGCCGAGCAGGCCGGGGAGGACCTGACTGACTTGCAGCGGGAGATGCAACAGCTCCAGCAGCTCAAAGGGCAGATCGAGCGGCGCGAGTTCCTGGAGTGGGGCAGCGAGGCGTCGGCGTAGGGTGAGTGGGAGGGGTGGGAGGGGTGGGAGGGGTGGGAGGGGTGGGAGGGGTGGAAAGAAAAGCCGAGAAAGTTAACGAGACCCTCGCGCTCCGCGCCAACGCGCGCTAAGCGGGAGGATGGAAGATGGAGGGTCGAGGATAGCGGTCCAGGCTCCACCCTCTGTGCTCCTGTTCATCCCTTCATTCCCTCCCTGCTCTCCACGCCGAACTTCCCATTCCTCCCATTCCTCCCATTCCGCGCCGCAGGCGCCCCCCCGTCCCACCGTGTCGTATGTTGCCGCTCCCACCCGACGAGGCCCGCCGTTATGTCCAAGACCCCTGAACCCGCGCAGGAAGCCGCCCCGCTGACGACCGACGCCGACCCGGCAGCGGAGGCCCCGAGCGGCGACGGGGCCGCCGGGCCGACCTCGGAGGTGGCGGTGCCGGGCGTGCGCGTCGAGCCGGCCGTGCCGGCGTGGGACTTCGCCGTGCCCCGCGCCGTCGAGCCGCAGCCCGTGGCCGAGGACGCCGACCTCACGCAGCCGGAACTCTACTTCAACCGCGAGCTGAGCTGGCTCGACTTCAACGCCCGCGTGCTCGCCCAGGCCCTCGACGCGCGAACGCCGAAGCTGGAGCAGCTTCGCTTCCTCGCCATCACGGCCAACAACCTCGACGAGTTCTTCCGCAAGCGCGTCGGCGGGCTGAAGCGGCAGGAGGCCGCCGGCGTCCGCTCGCTCTCGCCCGACGGCCGGACCCCGGCCGAGCAGCTCGACCTCGTGCAGGCGGCGCTCGGGCCGATGTACGAGACCATCATCCAGGTCTGGGAGGAGGGCCTCCGCCCGTCGCTCGAAGAGGCCGGGATCGTGGTGCGCGACTACGACGACACCTCGGCCGAGCAGCAGGCCGCGCTCGACGCCTACTTCCACACCCACATCTTCCCGATCCTCACCCCGCTCGCGGTCGACCCCGGCCACCCGTTCCCGTTCATCTCGAACCTCTCGCTCTCGCTGGCGGTGATGCTCCGCCACCCGACGCGCGGGACCGAGCACTTCGCCCGGCTCAAGGTCCCCATCTCGCGGGGCCGCTGGATCACGATCCCCGGCGAGACCCACCACTTCGTCCCCGTCGAGCAGATCATCCGCGCCAACGTCGGCGAGCTGTTCCGGGGGATGGAGGTGGTCGCGGTGAGCGCCTTTCGGATCACGCGCAACGCCGACGTGCGCCGCAACGAGGAGGAGGCTGACGACCTGCTGGCGATGATCTCCGACGAGGTCCGCGAGCGCCGCTTCGCCGACGTCGTCCGGCTCGAAGTCGAGGCGGCGATGCCCGCCACGGTGCGGACCCTCCTCGTGCGCGAGCTCGAACTAGAAGAGGAAGACGTCTACGTCTCCGACGGCCTCCTCGAACTCGCCGACCTCATGGACCTGGCCGACCTCCCGCTGCCGCGCCTCCAGTACAAGCCCTGGGAGCCGATCACCCCGATCCGGCTGCGGCACGAGGGCGAGAGCGAGGACCAGGCTACGATGTTCGCCTCCATCCGCAAGGGCGACCTCCTCGTGCACCACCCCTACGAGTCGTTCGCGGCCTCGACGCTCCGCTTCATCGAGGAGGCGGCCTCGGACCCGGCGGTGCTGGCCATCAAGCTGACGCTCTACCGGACGAGCCGCGACTCCCCGGTCGTGGCCGCGCTCCGGCGGGCGGCCGAAGAGGGCAAGCAGGTCGCGGTCCTGATCGAGCTCAAGGCGCGCTTCGACGAGGAGCGAAACATCGAGATGGCGCAGCTCCTGGAGAAGGCGGGCGTCCACGTCACCTACGGCCTCGTCGGGCTCAAGACGCACGCCAAGACGACGCTCGTCGTGCGCGAGGAGGCCGGCGGGCTGCGGACCTACAGCCACATCTCGACCGGCAACTACAACCCGACCACGGCCCGGTTCTACACCGACCTCGGCCTGCTGACAGCGAGCCCGGCCGTGGGCTCGGACCTCGTCAACCTCTTCCACTACCTCACCGGCTACGCACCCGAGCAGAGCTACCAGAAGCTCCTCGTCGCCCCGCGCCGCATGCGCCCGGCGTTCATCGAGATGATCCACGCCGAGACCGAGCACCAGCAGGCGAACGGCAACGGGCGCATCATCTGCAAGATGAACGCGCTCGACGACCCGGTGATGATCCGCGAACTCTACGCCGCCTCGCAGGCCGGCGTCAAGATCGACCTCATCGTGCGCGGCCACAGCCGCCTCCGGCCCGGTCTCCCTGGCTTCTCGGAGAACATCCGCGTCCTCTCGGTCGTCGGCCGCTTCCTGGAGCATAGCCGGATCTACTACTTCGGCAACAACGGCGCCCCGCGCTACTTCCTCTCCAGCGCCGACTGGCAGCGCCGCAACCTCGAAGACCGCGTCGAGGTGGCCGTGCCGATCGAGGACCCGGAGGTGCAGGGGCGGCTCAAGCGGACGCTGAAGTTCTGCCTCCGGGACAACCGCCTCGCGTGGGACCTCGGTGCCGACGGCCTCTACACGCAGCGCACGCCCGGCGAGGACACCGTCCGCGCCTTCCACGACGTGCTGATGGACCGCGCCCTCCAGCGCGCCGTCGAGGAAGATCCGCCGTGGGACCTATGAGCGAATCGGGTATTGGCAGTCGCGTGTCGGAGCGTCCCGCGCCGGTCCCGTCGAACCCGGACCTCGCGGTCGTCGAGGCGTGGGTGGCGGAGCTGGACGAGCACCGCCTCGGGCCGTCCGGTCGCGTGGCAATGCTGGTCGAGACCCCGCGTCCGCACGAGCACGCCGAGCGCGAGTCGGTCCAGGCGGTGCCGGGCAAAGGCTTCGCGGGCGACCACGGGCGCAAGTCGTTCTACCTCGGCAAGCACGTCCCCGGCCGCGAGGTGTCGGCCGTCGCGCTCGACACCCTCCGCGTGCTCGGCGTCGATCCCATCGTCGTCGGCGACAACCTCATCACCGAAGGGTTCGACCTCGCCGCCCTCGAACCGGGCGACCGGGTGCGGGTGGGGGAGGAGGTGGTGCTGGCCCGGTCTGAGCGTGCGCACCGCCCGTGCTCCGTTTTCCGCGAGCGGACCAGCCCCGAAGCCTTCGCCGTCGTCCGGCAGCAGCGGTACCGAGGGGCTCTGTTCGTCGTCGAGCGCGGCGGCACGATCCGCCTCGGCGACCGGATCGAGCGCATCGCGGATTGATGCCACTCGGCATGAAAACGCGTAGGGGCTTGATTAACCAAGCCCCTACAGTATTAACCAAGCCCCTACGGTGACATAATCCTCGATGGCCGGCTACGGCGTGGTCGCCGTCGCGGCCGACGTAGGTGCGGCCCGTGAGGCGAGGACGTTGTCCACGGTCGCCGCTAGCTCGCGGAACGCGGCTGTGCCCCACGTCCGGCGGTGGATCGTGATGATCTTGGCCTGCGCCCGGCGGTACGGCGTCGGGTTGTCGGCGGCGAGCTGCTGGAAGCGCGTGTGGAGCGCGTCGAGGCGGCGCTTGTTGGCCGTGCTGAACCCGAAGCGGCCGGTGTCCTGCACAAGGCGCTCGTAGGCGCGGTCGTACTGCGTCTGCTCGCCGGTCCGGGCCGGGTCGGCAAACACGTCTTCGTCGAACCGGATCATCGCCTCCTCGTCGAGCAGGTCGTTCCCGATCTGGGTCAGCACCTCCGAGGCCCCGTAGGGGAGGAAGAAGCGGACGCGCTTGCCGTCGACGGCGCGCGTGAGCGTGACGTTGCCCGCCACGGGCACGCCGACCGTCTCCTCGCTGCCCGAGACCGGGAGCTTCACGTGCTGGTTGATCGCCCGGAAGCGGCTGTAGAGGTTGGGGTAGTCGTTGTCCGGGCCCCAGTCGAGGCGGCCGCCGTGCGGCTCGAGCGCGCCGAGGAGGTCGCGGAGCGTGACGCTGACTCCGGGCCTGAGGCTGACCTGCTCGGTCTTGAGCGTCCGGTCGGGGTCGATCTCCAGGTCCTCGACGGCGCGGAGTGAGCCGTACGCCTGGAGCACGTAGGCCCGCGAGTGTGGCCCGAAGGACGACTGCTTGCGGACGCGCGTGAAGCCGTCGGTGACGCCCCACATGTAGGCGTCGGTGACGCTCTTGCTGGGGAGATTTTCTTCGCCGGCGTTGGCGCGAAGGAAGGTCTGGTAGAGGTGGAAGATGTTGCCCGGGCCGGTGTGGTAGGCCGAGACGCCGGGGATCTCGTGCCCGACTGCGTTGGCGTAGCCGCGCACGAGCAGGAACGAGCCCTGGAGCGAGAGGAGCGGGTTGAGCTCCTCGCGCACGTCCACCGTGCCCGCCTGCGCCGGGAGCGCGTACGTGTTCACGTCGAACAGGTCGAGGATGTCCGGCATCATCTGGTACCGGCCACGCGCGCCGACGGGCGAGACCATCCAGTCCTGGTTGAACGTCTCGACGGTCCCGATCTCCGTCGCGAGCAGGCTCAGGCCAAGCTGGCGAGCGTAGCGGACCTCGTACTCGATCGTCGGGGTGTCGCGCCCGCGGGCCTCCTGCACCTGGTTGGCGCGGCCCCAGCGGATCGAGACGGCGGGCTTAGGGACGCCGCGCGCGACCCACTTGCGGACGAGCTGGTTGGTCGCCCCGCGCCGCGCCTGGTCAACGACGTCCCAGTTCGCCTCGCCGGTCTCTTCGTAGCGGTCGCGCATCTCGCGGAGCGTGAAGACCTCCAGCGTCTGCGCCGTCCGGTTGTCGAGGACGCGGATCGAGAAGTTGTCGTCGACGCCCTGGCGCTTTTCGTAGATGTCGAGCTGGGCGCGGAAGTCGTCGAGCGTTACGTCCTCCGAGCTGGAGTCGGCCGACTGGATGAACGCGTTCGAGAGGTAGGAGGCGTAGGTCCGGTCCGGGTGGATGTCGAGCGACGCGAACGTGAACGGCCCGCGCACGACGGGCTCGGCGACCCCGGGCTCGGTGGGCTCCTCGTCGGTCTGCGCGCTCGGCGGCACGTCCTGAGCGACGAGGTCGGCCCGCGTAATCACGAGGGCGAACACACCGAAGGCGACGAGGAACAGCAGGGCTAGCCACTCGATGCGGCGCGCGCTCGGGTCGGTGAGGTAGTCGGCGACCGAGCGCTTGGCGGGGCGGGGGGGCTCAGAAGGAACGTCTGACATGAGGTTGGGGAGGGCCTAGAGAGGGAGAGCCTGACGGGAAGAAAACGGTCGTGCGGTGGGGAATCGGGTGCTCGGTGCATCAAAAGTTAGGCCGAGGCCGAGCGGCTGGCCTTCTGGACGAGATCGCGGAACAGCGGGGTCATCGACGCGCCCATCCGCTCCGGGTGCCACTGCACGCCGACGAACAGGCCGTCGTCGCTCTCGATGGCTTCCACGACGCCGTCGGGTGCGCGAGCCGCCACCCGGAGGCGGGATCCGAGCGCTTCTACGGCCTGGATGTGTCGCGTGTTCACCGAGAGGGGTTCGGGGCCGAGCAGCTGGCCGAGGTAGCTAGCGGATTCGAGGACAATGGGGTGGTCGGCAGCACCGCGCTTCTGGCTGTGCGCGGCGGCCCCCGCCTGCTGTGCCTCCACGTCGGCGTAGAGCGTGCCGCCGGCAAGGGCGTTGCCGAGTTGCATCCCGTAGCAGATGCCGAGCACGGGGCGACGGGCCGTAAGGAAGGAGGCGAGCAACCGGGTGTCAGACGCGAGACGAGCCGGGGCAGTTTCCTCGATGTCGGCCGGAAGCGTCCCCACTAGGCCGTCCGTGACCGCCGGGCCGCCGGTGACGACGAGTCCGCCGAGCAGCGCAGCGAACGCCTCCGCCGCGTCGTCGGTCTCCAGCATCGGCACGATCAGCGGCAGGCCGCCTGCGCGCTCCACCGCCAGCACGTAGCGCCGGTCGAGCCGCTGCTCCCCATCGTTGAGTGAGGTCGTGATACCGATGCGCGGGCGCATGGGGCGGGGAGAGTGGGGAGAGTGGGGAGAGTGGGGAGAGTGGGGAGAGTGGGGAGAGTGGGGAGAGTGGGG